>CAZIWQ010000119.1:0-1382 GCA_964542355.1 uncultured Armatimonadia bacterium | reverse complement strand
GACCTCCCCCTGGCCTTCTCCCTGCGCAGCGGCACACCGGTCGTGCTCAGTGGCTTCTCGTTGTACGAGTTCATCGCCGCGCTGCGCGCCGATCTGCACCGGCGCGGCAAGGTCGTGATGATGAACCTCTTCCCGCCGGCCACCCGCCTCTACGGCCACATGGGCGATGTGGTGGGCTCGGAGGTCCTGGAGGCCGTGCAGGAGGATGGCGAGGCGATGCAGCAGCGGGTCTACGCCTACCGGCGGCCGGTCTCGAACCTGATGCAGTGGAAGTCGGCAGTGCGCAACCGCGTGCCGGCGATGACGCCGACGGAGATGGAGGACTACCTCGCCAACCAGCTCCTCTACGGCTTCTGGCCGGGCGTCAGCACGGCCGGCGGCGGGACGGAGCCGGGCTATGCCCACATGCACCGCTTCTTTGAGGACCCCGACCTGCTGGCGCGCGACCGGCCCCTGTTTGCCAGGTACCTGCCGCTCTTCGATGCCCTGAACCAGGCCGGCTGGGAGCCGGTGACCCACGTCCGCACGGACACACCGGGGGTCCGGGTCGAGCGCTACGGCCGGGGCCCGGAGGTCCTGCTCACCGTGTACAACACGACGGCAGAGGCGAAACAGGCGACGCTGTCCCTGGACCGGGCCTGGTGGGAGCAGGCCCTCGGTCGGCCGGGGGCTGTCGTGTTCCGTGCGCCACTTGGCGGGGAGCCGGTGCACGCGGAGCTCGCCGGGGAGGCACTGACCTGTCGCGTGGCGGTCGCGCCCCGGCGCACAGTGGTGTTGCGGGTCCCATAGCCGGGAAAGCAGCCGTCGGAGACCGCACAAACCGCGCCTCCTGGCCCGTGTCATCCTGAGGAGCGGCTGCGGCTTCGCAGAAGCCGCAGCGACGAAGGATCTCCTCTCGCTCACAAGCGCCTTTGCGTCTGGCAGGTACTTCGCCCAGAGACCACGCAGCGGCCTGGGCTTAGGATGACAGTCGCGCAAGATGGCGGGCAGCACAGCGGCGTCGGTTACCGTCCGACCATAGCAGAGGAGGCCGTCCATGAGCCAGACGCTTCATGTCGGTGTCGCAGAGACGACCATCAACCCGCGCATGGGCATGCAGATCGATGGGAACATCGGCGCCTGCCGCCCGGCGCAGTTCATCCTCAACGATCTCCACGCCCGGGCGATCGTCTTCCAGCAGGGCGAGAAGCGCTTCCTGTTGTTCTCGCTGGAGCTGTTGGCCGTCACGCAGGAGTGGACTGAGGCGATCCGCGCGTGCGCCGCCGGGGACTTCGGGTTCGACCCGGACGCCGTGGCAGTGCATGTCGTGCAGTGCCACTCCTCACCCTCGCTGGGCCAGATCATGCTCAGCGACCGGCTCGAGGCGACGCGGAAGTACCCGT
>CAZIWQ010000118.1:5226-10905 GCA_964542355.1 uncultured Armatimonadia bacterium | reverse complement strand
CCTCCCGGACATGCCGTCCGCCTCCCTTGCACTCGTGCTCGCACTGCCTGACACAAGCGGCCGGTCACTGACGGGGCGATAACGGAGGCAGACGAAGCAGCCCGCCCCCGGAACACACGGACGTGTGTCGGGGCCGGGCTCATCGGTACCTGCGGCTTGACCGTTCGTGGAAATCCCATCGGGCCACCCTCCCCCTCGGTGACCTGCCTGCACGCACACGTGGGAACTCCGTGCCATCACCAGCGCCGTTGCCGCGATCTTGAGTCCATAGTAGCGCCCTCGCCACGTGCTTGTCGAGAGCTATCATGGCAGGAAGTGGCAGGAAGTCGGAGAACCAGGGGGAGTCTGGCTGCGGGCAGTGTGGCTGCAGAATGGCTTCCGCTTACTGACGTGCGCGGTTCGGTGGGAGACGGGCGAGGGGGTGGGAGCGCGGGCGATGAGGGCGGTCTGCCGATGGACGACGTCCGCTTACTGGCGTGCGCGGTTCGGTTGGAGATGCGCGGGTGGTGGGGTGCCGAGATACGGCGTGGGCGGAAGGCGCCGGGGCAGCGGAGGGTACGCCGGACACTCTTGTCCGGCATGGTCCGCGGCCCGACAAGAGTGTCGGGCGTACCGAGACGGCAACCGCATCGCCCGAGCGGTACGCCGGACACTCCTGTCCGGCAACTGCGGCGTACCGGCGTGAGCCGTCAACTCCCCGGGGCCCCGGGGCAGGTGTGCCAGCGCACTGTGCCGAAGGGCAACTGACTGACACGGCGATGTCACCGGAGTGACCGGGCACTCCCCCCGCGGCCGGGACTACACCACCCGCGTCGCCACACCCATCGCGGGTGAGAACCGCTCCTGCAAGGCACCATCGGGTACCTGCGACCGGCGCGGCCGGGAGCCGCGCCGCCATACGAGGAGGCTTACCACCATGCCCCTGCTGCGCATCGTGATCGGCTGTCTGCTCATCGGCCCCCTCGTATCCGCTCAGGACGAGCTACTCCCCACCGGGGGCTTTGAGGTGAGCGAGAAGTCCCCCGAGGCTTGGGGGTTCGTGACCTGGTCGGCCGCCCCCAGCCGCGGCCAGTGGCGGTGGGCCGAGGCTGCCCATGCCGGCCGGCGCGCCGCCACCATCGTTGGCCTCGAGAACGCCCCGAACGAGGCCGTCCGCAGCCTGCTCTACTCCATGCCCGTCGCCGTCCCCGAGGGCCTGCTCCGGCTGACCGGGTACTACCGCACCAGCGGGGCCTCGACGGCGCAGTTGCAGGTCAGGCTCTACAGCGCGCCGGTCGGCCCCCACGACTTCGCCGCCCCCGTTGCCGACACGCTCTACCACAACCTCGGCTCCGCCGCGGACTGGACGCGCTTCGAGCTCGACTTAGGCATCAAGCCCGGCATCAAGCATGTCATGATCCTGCTCCGGGCGTCCGACATCGGCGAGGTCAGCTACGATGACGTGTCACTCCAGGCCGTCACCGACCCGCTCACCCTGAAGCTGTACCCGGCAGACTACGGGCGGGGCGTGTGGCCGCTGGCAGAGGGGGCGCCCAACTTTGTGCGCATCATGCTCCTGGGCGACCGTAAGCTCATCAAGACGAGTGCCGAGGTCCTGCTCGACCTGCCCGCGGGCGTGGGCGACTTCGGCCTGCTCGGGCCGGCGGTAGCGGTCAAGCACGGTGCCACGCCCTACTCGCGCTACCGCGTTCCCATCGCTGCCGACACCCTCAAGGCACTCCCACGGACCGTGGGCCATGTCGGGCTGACGATCTGGCTGAGCGCCCGTCAGGTTGCGCCGGGCGCCTCCGCCTACGTCCGGGCAGTGGTGGACGGGCAGGAGCTGACGGAGCGGCAAGTGCCCCTGCGCCTCCTGCCGCCGCTCCCCGCGGGCCCGCGCCCCGGGCGCTTCGCCAACCTCTTCTGCTGGTCGCTGTTCGGGGACGTGCCCGAGAGTCTGCGCCCTGACGTGTACGCCATGGCACGCGGCATCGGCGTCTCGCATGTCCTGGGCGGGGTCGATCCCCAGGGATGGGCCCGGTACCTGCAGGAGCACCTGCGGGCTGACGGCGGCCACGTCTGGGCCAATGTCGCCCCCGCGCTCGAGCGTGAGACCTATGAGAAGGGGGCCGAGACACGCATCATCGCCGAGGGTAAGGCCTACTTCGAGCGTGTCGCCGGTGAGCACTATCGCCAGGCGCTGGCGGTCGCGGATGGCGCGTTCTGGGACTGGGAGCCCGCGAACGCCGCGCGCAACCCGCTGTGGGACGATCCCGCCACCGTCCGGGCCTTCGCGCAGCGCGAGCAGCTCGACCCCGCCACGCTCACGCCCGAGCGCCTGCAGGGCGAGCTGCGCGAGCGCTTCCTGGGCTTCCGTACCTGGCAACTGGGGGACGTCCTCCGCCTGTGGGCGGCGTTCTTGCATGACCTGCGCCCCGACCTGACCATCGCCATCTGCCAGGGTTCGGGCATGCCCCCGGAGCGCGCGGTGGACTACCGAGCCTATGACGACATCCCGCGGCTCGTTCATCTCCCGATGATCTACACGTCGAGCCCGCTGGACTTCGCACGCAATGTCGCCGGCTTGAAGGCCTATGTGCCGAAGACCACGGTGTTCCCGATGACCAGTACCTCGATGCTGGCGGACGGTGGCTGGCCGGCGGCCAAGTCGCCCCGCGCCATCTATTTCGACTACGTCACCAGCGCCCTGCAGGGCTGCACGGGCTGCTCGCACTGGCCCGACCTCGTGCGTGGCATGGACATGGAGTACGTGTGGGAGCTCACGCGGGCCATGTGCGAGATCGGCGCCGTGGAGAGCTTCCTTTTCGACGGGCAGCGGAGCCCCGATGGTGTCACCGTCGAGCCGCTCCCCGAGAGCGAGGCCCGTCTCAAGACCGCCAGGGGCGAAGTGCGGCTGGTCGCGCCACAGTGGGACCGCTACACCCTCGCTCGCTGTTTCCGCTACCAGGGTCAGACCCTCGCCGTCGTCTGCAACATGCACCCGGACAAGCCTGCAGCCGTGCTCGTACGCGATGCACAGGCGACGGGGCAGTGGTATGCCTACGACCCGGTCACGCTCACGGGCCTGCTGCCGGTGCAGGGACAGGTATGGAGCGCGGCGGAGGTAGCCCGGGGTGTCATGTGCGAGGTCGCGCCGCAGTCCACCGGGCTGCTGCTGCTGAGCCCGCAAGCGCCCGGCGAGGGCTTCCGTGCCACTGCCCGTGAGACTGAAGTCCGGGCCCGGTTCGCCGCGCGGCAGGCTCAGGCGCAGGCCTCCGGTGGCGCAGCGACTGTGCGGGAGGGCAAGCTCACGATCGACTGGGAGGACATGGACGGGGACGGGAATGCCGAGGTCCGCGTCGCCTCCGCCGATCAGGAGCTCGGATTTGGGGTCTCCGGCAGTCTGTGGTCGTGGAAGCCAGGGTCGGGCGGTGGCGATCTGATCAGTCGCTTCGATGGCGCGGGAGCCTGCCAGGACCGCTTCTGGTGGCCGACCGCGGCCCGCGCGACCGAGGACAGCCGCGCGGAATACGAGCTGGTCGGCCGCGAGATCAAGGCCGGGCGCGCCACGGTGAGCTTCCGCCGCGTGCTCTCCCATGCCGCCCTCGGTGGCCTCGTGATCGAGAAGACCTACACGGTCCCCGAACAGGGCGCGCACCTGCAGGTGCGCGTGACGCTGCGCAATGCGTCGCCCGCCCCCATCGAGTTCAGCTACTGGTCGCACAATGCCTTCGCCCTGGGCCCCACCCCCACGCTGACGATCCCCACGGCAGAGGGCGAGAAGACGTACGCCGGCGACGCGCAGCCGCGCGAGGTCTGGGCGGCGATGCCGGGCCTGGCCGACACTCAGCAGGCCCTGCTCACGCCCGACCCGACGGCTGTCCTGGCGAAGCCGGCGTTCGCCCTCCAGGCTCCGAATGGCCGCCGCCTGCAGGTCTTGGCCGACCCCTCCCTCCTCCAGTTGTACCGCTGGTGGGATGAGACCGATCAGGGGCGCTACACGCTGGAGTGGATGTACCAGAGGCAGCGGCTCGTGACGGGCGGCACGTGGAGCACGCGGCTGGAGCTCGACATCAAGCAGCCCTGAGCCCGCATCAAGTACGGGAGGTACACAATGGCAGCTCACCTGGTGGCGGCAATCGACGTCCGGGACTTCGGCGCACAGACGGTACGCGTGGGCGACCTCAACGGCGATGGGGCGCCGGACCTGCTGTTCGTGCAGAATGTCCGGGGCCCACGCACCATCACCTGCCTGACCGCCACCACCATCCACGGCGAGAAGCTGTGGCAGCATGGCACGCCCTCGGCGGACCACGGCGAGGTCTACTGCGACCTGCCCGTGCAGGTCTCCGACTGGGACCACGACGGGCGCGATGAGGTGCTCTTCGTCCGGCAGGCGGAGTACCTGGAGGTCACGGCGCGCGACGATGGTGTCGTCGAGCGCGCGCTGCGCTATGGCGGCACGGCGACAATGGTCGTGTTGGACGGGCTGACCGGCGAGGAGAAGCACTGCTTCCCGATCCCCGCGCCGGCCGATGACAGCTTCCTGTTCGCCGATCTGACCGGCCGTGGCCGCCGCGAGGACTTCATCGTGAAGGACCGCTACTGGAACATGTGGGGCCTGAGCGCCGCAGGGGACGAGCTGTGGCACTGGGAGGGCTCCGTGGGCCACTATCCTGCCATCGCGGACGTGGACGGCGACGGCTGCGACGAGGTCTTCGTGGGGTACGCACTGGTGGACCACGACGGGACGGTGCTCTTCGACCACCCGCACGAGCCGGGCGAGCACCAGGACGCGGCCTATATCGTCCACCTGCCGGATGGCTCGTGGCGGCTGCTGTTCGGCAACGGCGGCATCCACTGCCTGACGCCCGACGGCACCGTCCTGTGGCACCACCCGCTGCGGGAGGCTCAGCACGTGGTCGCCGGGCACTTCCGGCCGGAGCTCGGGCCCGTGCAGTTCATGGTCATCGATCGCGGCTTCCCCCGCGCGCCCGAGGGCTCGCCGGGCGTCCTGTACCTGTATGACCTGGAGGGCAACGAGGTCTGGCGGCGCGTGCAGCCACCCGGCAGTTGGTGCTCGGCCTGCGTGGAGATCGACTGGTCGGGCCATGGCGAGCCGCGCGAGGTCGTCGTCTACAGCCGCGGTGCCGGCAACCCGGTCGCCGTCTTCGATGGGCACGGTGAGATTGTGGACGAAGTGGATATGGTCTACACGCCCGACCGCACGGCAGCGGACCGCAAGTCCCACCACTATGTCAGCCGCGCCGACGTGTGGGGCGACAGCCGGCAGGAGATCATTCTGTTCGGTACGCGCGGAGCGTGTATCTGGAGCAACGCCCGGCCGCTCGCGCTGCCCACCCTGTACAACAACACGCTGTACCCCGGGATGTAGCGCCAGCGCCGTTCGCGAGCTGTCATCCTGAGCCAGGACCGCGTAGTGGTCCGCCAGCGAAGGATCTGCCACGTGCGGGCACTCCTGGTCGAGACGGGATCCCCTCAGAGGCGCGACTCCAGCGAAGCGAGGTCCAGCATGATTCCACCCGGCCCCACCGGCCACTTCACGAAGGTCTTTGAGGTCCCCGGCCGTTATGTCAACGATCACTGCCTGATCCGCCAGGGCGAGTGCACCCACCTGTTCTACATCGACGGACAGGTCGGCAAGGGCTGCTACGACCTCGGCAACGAGATCATCATCGG
>CAZIWQ010000118.1:0-5126 GCA_964542355.1 uncultured Armatimonadia bacterium | reverse complement strand
CACCGCGAGGTTGCCGCTCTGATCGAGGAGTACGCGCCGCTTGGCAGCGGCATTCCCGGCGACGAGCTGGGGCTGCTGGTCGGCGACCCGGAGGCCGTAACACGCGGCGTGGTGACGTGCTGGACACCCAGCCTGGCGGCGCTGACGGAGGCGGTCGCCCTGGGCGCCAACCTGGTGCTGAGCCACGAGCCGCTCACCTGGGGCCTGTGCGGCCACGATCCGGAGGCCGGACTCAGGTGGTATGAGGAGCGCCACATCAGCGCCAAGGTGCCCAACCAGCGACGCCTTGCCTTCACCGCTGCCAACGGCCTCACCGTCTACCGCTACCACTCCAACTGGGACTGGGCGCCGGTCTACGGCCAGGTGGACAGCCTGGTGCGACGCCTGGGGCTGGGGGAGCGCGTGGGCGGGCAGCGCGTGGCGCCGGTGTACGCGGTGGCGCCCCTGACTGTTGCCGAGATGGCGGAGCGCGCCCGGCGTGAGTTCAGCCTGGGCCCGCTGCGTGTCATCGGCGACCCGGAGCGTCTCGTGAGCCGCGTCGCGATCTGCCATGGCGGCTTTGGGCAGATGTTCACGTTCCCCGAGATCGCCGCCGACGCCGGGGCCGAGCTGGCGATCTTCGGCGAGATGCTCGACTACACCATCCGCTACTGCGTCGAGGTCGACCTGGCCGCGGTGGAACTGGGACATTGCGGCTCCGAACACCCCGGGATGGAGGCGATGGCCGAGTTCCTCCGCGAGCGCCTCCCCGCCGGCCCGCCGGTGCAGTGCGTGCACTCCGGCCAGCCCTGGCAACTGCTGTGAGCCAGCCCGCTCGACCCATGAACGGCGTGGGGCTTTGCCCCCACACACACCCTGGGTGGCAGGGCACTAGCGAGCCGGGCCCACCGGCGGATACCAGGGCACCGCCGGTTCCGGGAAGAGGACCTTGCCGCTGTCCCGCGCGGTCTCGTCGGTAACGTAGGACAGATCGAAGATGCCGCAGCCGTTGCACTTGCAGATGTCGCGGAAGGCTTCGTACATGGGCACCAGCATCTGCGGACGGCGGGCGAAGACGCCACCGTGGATCTTGTCCCCGGTAACGGTCAGCGTGTAGGGCACCGACTCGTCGGCATTCGCCGCGCTCCGGTACCGGGCGCCCGTGTAGGTCGCGAACATCGGCCAGACACACTCCGGACGCTTGACCATCCGCGCAATCTCCCGCCAGTAGGAGATTGCCTGCTCGGGATCGGCACCGTAGGTCCCGATGGCAAACCAGTCGATCCATCCGTTGTTGAGCCAGACATCGGGTCGGCGCCCCTGAATGGATGACATTCGGTCGGCGGGGGCATCGTGCCCCCAGGTGGAGAGCTTCAGCCCCGGCCGCACCGCGTTGAGGGCCTCCCGCACGCCCCTGACCAGCTCCGCGACTGCCCCCTCTTGCCACTCGACGTAGCGCAGCGGATAGGGCGCCTTCGCCGCGTCCGCGACGAGGTCGCCGCCGGTGTGCGCCTTGTACTGTGCCTGACAGCGCTCGCACACGCACTGCTCGGCACAGCGGATGTAGTCCAGCGACACACCGTCAATGTCGTAGCGCTTGGCGAGGTCGGCGAGGTAGGCAATGTAGGCGGCGCGGAACTCGGCCGAGTGCATATCGGCGATGTTGCGCTGCTTGCACTGCCGGTCGACAAGCCCCCAGTCAGGGTGGAGCTTGAGCATCTGCGGCGCCGCCCAGTTCTTCGGGTCCTCTCCCATCGCCCCGCTCACCGTGCAGACCATCGGCTGCACCGAGATGCCGGCGGCCTTCGCCGCCGCGATCAGCACCGCGAGGGTATCCTCCTGTGGCGCCGTGTCCCCCCATACCGTCCCCATCAGCTTGCTCGGGGCGTAGGACAGACCATGTTGGTAGACATAGACATGGAGGATGTTCATCCCCATCTGCTTGGCGGCAGCCACCGTCTGGCGCGCCTTGGCGGGCGTCTCCCACCACTTGACGTAGTTCTCGTGGACGGTGATGGCGCGTGACTCCGTGAGCTTGCCGGTGTTGTCCCGTACGTCCTGCCGGCGGTCCCGGTTCTCGAAGCTGGCGCGCGTGGTGGGCGGGAGCTCTCCCTTCGTGACGGTCTTGGTCAGGCGCTCCTCGCGGAGCAGCCCATCCGCCGCGCGGACCCACACGGAGGCCCGCACCTCGATGCGCTCGGGATCGAAGAACTCCTGGGGGTATGTGGCAACGAACTTGCAGCGCGCATCGAGACCCTTGCGCTCGAAGACCACAATGGGCTCCAGCACAAGACGGCTGGCCTCGTGTGAGCCGCTCGCACTGCTGACCGTGGCCTCGACCTCACCGCCGGGGAGGTCGAAGACCTGGCCCTGTGCGTCGGTGACGGTCAACTCCACCCCCACATGGCCGCCCCTCTGCCAGTCGCTGGCGACCCGCCCGATCTCGATCCGGTAGTCCGTCAGGTCCGCGACGGTGAAGCTGGTGCTGCGCAGGATGGCGCGGCTGCCGGCGATACCCAGCGGCGGGTACTTGCCCTGCTCGGAGTTGCAGGCCTCGACCCACTTGTTGGCCTGAGGGTCGTACATCTGGAAGAAGCCGTGGCTCGCCAGGCGGTGGATCCCCTTCGTCAGCGGCGCACCCCGGTAGCTCTTCCAGGTCGTGAACGGCACGCTCAGATGATAGACGCCTGGCTCGCGCACATCCCAGTCCTCGCCGGAGTACAACGACGTCGTGCAGGCGGCACTGAGGTTGTCGAAGCTCCAGAAGCCCGACCCGCTATTACTGCGGAGCAGCAGGTTGACGGGTTCGAGGACCTCGTAGACGGCGTACAGACTCTGCTTGAGGCGGGCGGGGTCATCCACCAAGTGCACCAGCGCGGCCGTGGCGAAGAGGTCGAGGATGCGGAGCTTGCCGTAGCCCTGGAAGTCGCCCATCGTCGGGGCGATGTGCAGGATGCGACGCTCGGCCTCCTGGGGGGCCCACTCTGCGGGGTGCAGGTCCTGCAGGCGGCGGGCCGCGCGGGCCTCGGGCGCGCTGCTGAGCCACCACGGCTCCACCTTGCGCGCCACCGTGCCCTGGGCCTGCGCGGCCAGACACGCACTCCCCAGCGCGACGGCCAACCAGAGCCCTCCCACAAGGCGACGAGGGACTGCCGTCATGACGCCGCGGTGCTTCGGCCGGCCTGTCGGCGGCCGCGCGGACCGCACCTCCTGGCCGATGTCATCCTGAGGAGCGGCTACGGCTTCAGAGAAGCCGCAGCGACGGAGGATCTGGTCTCGCTCACAAGCGCCTTCGCATCCAGCAGCTCCTTCGCTGTCCCGCTGCGCGGGACGGGCGCTCAGGATGACAGCCACGCGGAACGGCGCGAGGCACAGGGACGTCATGTTCGACCTCCAGACTGCGGCTGTCTCTGCTACGTCGCCAGTGACAGCCGCCGGCGGAACGAGCTCACCGGTAGGCCGCGTTGAGGCCCTTGACGAACGCCACGCTCGCGACCACCGACTCCTCCTGCCATTCCAGCACGCGCTCAACCGGCACCGAATCGTCCGGTCCGTCGCTCAACAGCACGCGCGAGGGGTCAAACGGGCCGGCCACGGGCCGGAATGCACCCTCGCCGAGCCGGCCCCCCGCCCCTCGCGCTTGCGGGCAGCGAAAGGGCGCGCTGTAGCCATAGCAGACCTCGGTGATCAGACGCTTCAGGGGAGACGTCTCGGCCAGCAGCCGGAAGCACTCCGCGCAGTCGATGCTCCCCGTACCCAGCGGTACCCCGACCACCAGCGGCTCCGGGTCCGCGATGACGATGTGGTCCTTGAAGTGACTGCTTACGGCGAGCGGGGCGAGTGCGGCGACAGCCGCCACCGGGTCTTCCCACACCATCATCGAGTTGCCCGTGTCCACATGGGTGCCGACCCATTCGCTGTCGACCTGGCGAACGATCGCGAGCACGTCGGCCGAGGTCTCATACTCATGGTTCTCCACCGCAATGCGGACGCCGAGGTCGGCGCAGAGCGGCACGACCTGGCGCAGCTCCCCTGGCGCCTCGGCGAGCTCCCGAGCGAGGTCGCCGCCGCAGCTTGCGTATGTCCGCAGAACGTCGGCGCCGACGGCCTGGCACAGGTTGAGCATCGCACCGAGATGCTCGGGGGCCGTGCCCCGTGAGTCGATCTCGACGAACATCGCGTGCTCTCCGACGAGCTGCCGGATCTCACGCAGGCGTCCGGGGTCGCCGCCGCCCAGGTGGCCCAGGTTGGGGCCGTTGACGTTGAGCTGCACCCCGTCAAGCCCGAACGCGGCACAACGATCGATGAAGGAGAAGACGTCCATGCGGCCATGAGCGAACCAGCGGTGATAGCTGAAGGTCTCCATACCCAGCAGCATGGTGGTCTCCGTTCCGTCGGTCGAGGTTGAGCGATCCGTTGTCTCAGGCGGATCGCGCGGTCCAGAGCGCGGGCGATGGCTCGGGTGGGACCGAGCAGGCGACTCACAGGCTGTTCAGCAGCGCCTGCAAGCGGAGCTGGGGCAAGCTCTGCTCCCACTCCATGATGGTCTTCAGTGCCCTGGCTTCGGCCATGATCGCCCCGTCCTTCCCGCCGCTTCTCACCTGTGCGAGCTGCTCTTCCAGTTCCCGGCCCCACTGCTCGTAACGGGCGGTGAGTTGCTTGTCTTCAGAGAGAGCCGCCAGGAGTGGGCGCGTCGCCGCCTGCTTGTCGGCCAGCGACCAGTTGAGGACTGCACTGTCGGCGAACGCCAGAGTGGACAACTCCTGCAAGAGCCGGGGCGCCCGCTCCTTGAGGTCCGCCTGCACCTCGGCGTTCTTCTTGCCGGTGTGGTCGAAGAACACGAACCGGAAGTCCCGCAGCGTCGGTTTGAGCTGGAGGGCCGTCTCGATGGCATAGTTGCCGACATTGACCGCCGCCGCCTGGGTCTGCTCCGGCACCCACAGTGCCGAGCACGAGCCCGCATCGGCGGCGGGGCTGGTGTCGTAGTAGTTCAGCCACCACTCCTTGCTCAGGTCCAGGGACACCCGCGTCCCTGCGGCCAGATCGCGGACCGCGGTCAGCGCATGCCGGCTCGGCCCGTTGATGTAGCCCGCCGGGTAGCAGCGCAGGGCCAGGCCGACGGTCTTGAGCTCGACCTTGGGCTCGAG
>CAZIWQ010000117.1:0-10963 GCA_964542355.1 uncultured Armatimonadia bacterium | reverse complement strand
AGCGTCGTGCGGTGGCCACCGGACGACGCACGGTAGTGCTGCGCCGATCTTGGTCAGGGAGCGGGGGACCTGCCGGCTCCCGGGCCGGCGGCGGCGGGAGCGAGGTAGTCTCCCGGCCCCGGGCTCCGGAGAGCGGCGCGTCGGTGGATGGTGGGCGCGGCGAGAGTCGAACTCGCACGGGTCTCCCCACATGATCCTAAGTCATGCATGTCTGCCATTCCATCACGCGCCCGGCCTACTCACGCCCTGCAAAATGGTTGGTGGGTCGTGGAGGATTCGAACCTCCGACCTTGGGATTAAGAGTCCCCTGCTCTGCCAGCTGAGCTAACGACCCACTCATTGTGGCATGTCACCAGTCGGCGCGACGGGGCCGGGCTGCACGGGGGCCCGCCCGTGGCCGTGGGACATGCGCGTCGGCAACGGTATGTGGCGCGCCCGGAGGGATTCGAACCCCCGACCCACGGATCCGAAGTCCGTTGCTCTAATCCACTGAGCTACGGGCGCAGACAGACGCGATGCGTCTGTGGTGAGAGATGTCAAGTTGGGGTGGGCGATGGGACTTGAACCCACAACCGCCGGAGCCACAGTCCGGAGCTCTGCCGATTGAGCTACGCCCACCATGGATCTGCGAGATGGTACGCCCGGCCGGATTCGAACCGGCGACCCGCGGCTTAGAAGGCCGCTGCTCTATCCCCTGAGCTACGGGCGCACGACGCGCCTGGCCGGACGACCGCACCGCGGCCGAACTGCTGGAGCGGGCGACGAGGATCGAACTCGCGACAATCAGCTTGGAAGGCTGACGCTCTACCAACTGAGCTACGCCCGCTCTTGTCTTCTTGCCCGAGCCGATCGCGCGGCGTGCTGGTCGGGGCGGCCGGATTTGAACCGGCGACCTTCTGGTCCCAAACCAGACGCGCTAGCCAAGCTGCGCCACGCCCCGATGGGAACCGCGATGCCTTACCAGTATACCCAAACACGGATTTGCCCGTCAAGCGTGCGCGCCGCCGGGGTACCCCTCGCCCCGTGCCACCCGCCCGGCGTCAGCGCCGACTACCACTTCTCCGAGTCTGCCGCCTCGGCCACGACCCGCACGTTCTCGGCACGCGGTCCCTTGGGGTGGGACACGATGTCAAACTCCACCTCGGCACCCTCATTCAGGCTCCGGTACCCCTCACCGGCAATCCCCGAATAGTGGACGAAGACATCCTCGCCACCGTCGTACGCGATGAACCCGAAGCCCTTTGCGTCGTTGAACCACTTGATCTTGCCGATCGGCATGCAGCACAACCCTCCCAGAGAGCGAAAAGAACAAAACCGCGAAGTGCAGGCCGCAGCGGGCGCTCCGGACTGCGCTTCCCGGTCAGTGACGGCAAATAGTATAGCAAAGCCCGTGAGCCCCTGTCAAGCGGGGGTTGACAGCCATGCGGCAGGGGATGGGGGGGGAACGGCCCGGGCAACCACGGAGACACGGAGACGCACGGAGAACGGCACGGGAGAGGCGGGAACGGCCGGGAGACGGCAGCGGCGTGAGGTGGCGGGCGTCTCGCCCGGCGGGAGGACTCCCACGCCCGGGCGACGAAAACCACCGCGCCTCTCGTCTCACCATCACCAAGGAGACCATGCCATGAGCGATTTCCCGGTCACAGACGGGCAGCTATTCCTGTTCCAGGGCGACAGCATCACCGACTGCGGGCGACGGGGCGCGGCCGCGCCGTACGGCAGTGGGTACGCCTCGGTGTTCATTGACCTGATGACCGCGTCCTACCCGGACCGCAGCCTCCGCTACATCAACAAGGGCATCGGCGGAGACAACACCGGCGGGCTGCGCGATCGCTGGGAGGATGACGTTATCCGCCACCGGCCCGACTGGGTCTCGATCCTCATCGGCATCAACGATCTGCATACCTGTCTCCGCCAGGCCAGTCCGGGCATCACGCCCGAGGTCTTCCGCGAGAAGTACGACTCCATCCTCGCTACCACGCGCGAGCACACCGACGCCGGCATCGTCCTACTCGACCCGTTCTACATCTCCATGGACACCAGCGGCCAGGGCTTCCGCAGCATCGTGCTGGAGACGATCCAGGACTACATTGCCGTCGTGCAGGAGATGGTGGACAAGTACGCGACCTATCACGTGCGGACCCACGACCTGTTCCAGGAGCACCTGCGATACCGGGAGGCGGAGGTGTTCTGCCCCGAGCCGGTGCACCCGAACCTGACGGGACACGTGGTCATCGCGACGGCGATGCTCGCGGCCCTGCGCGGGGCCCGCTGATCACCGGGAGTGGATGGGAACCATGTTGGCGGCCACGTCACTTGTTGCGGCGCTGCTTGGCACGCTCCCACTGCAGGCCTACGGCGAGCCGCTGCTTGCCTACGACTTCGAGCAGGGGACGGAGGCGGCGGCGCTCGCCGGCTTGAGCAGTACCGATGGGCAGTTGAGCATCGTGCCGGGAGGCGCGGACGGTGCGGGCCGCTGCCTGCGCCTGCTGGCGACGCGACCGGGCCGCTACGTGACTGTGCGGGTGACGAAGCCGATGCCGCTGGGCAAGAACCTCGTGCTCGCGTTCGATCACCGCGAGACGATCGACGCGGGCAAGCCCGCCGCGTACGTGGGCGTCCTGTTCTTCGATGACGCCAACAAGCAGTGGTTTGGCAGCGATCGTTTCAGCGATCAGTGGCACCACGCGGAGATCCTGGTCGGCAAGCTGCACTCCCCCAACGGCGGTGTGCTGAGTCTGGGGAAGGTCCTCTCGCGCCTGCAGATCTACGGTCGGGCCGAGGGGGAGACACAGGCGACGATGACGGTGTGGCTGGACAACCTCCGGCTGGAGGCGCGTGAGGCAGCGCCGGCGGCCGGCGCGCCACCACGGGTCTCGACCGCGAACCCGCCGCTGTTCAACTGGCCGCCGTCCGGCGGCAGACAGCGTCTCGCCTACTCGCGTGACGCCGCCTTCCTGCCCGACGCGACGGTGGTGGTGGACTGTGACAAGAACTTCCACACGCCCCTCGCTCCCCTCGCACCCGGGGAGTGGTACTGGCGGGTGTGGAGCGAGGACGAGCTGACGGCGGGGTGGTCGGCGACCCAGCGCCTCAGCCTCCCCCCGGAGGCCCATCGCTTCACGACGGTTCCGGTGCCGATCGAGCAGGTCGCGGCCCAGCCTCATCCGCGACTGATCAGTGCCGGGGCCGTCGCCGCCACCAGCCAGGCGCAGGTCGTGCGGCGCGCCCAGGAGCTCGCCCGAGTCGGCGTCCCGGACGACCCGCCACCGTTTGCGCCCGGCAACCCCGAATGGCCGACGTGGATCGACTGGTACGGGAAGGTGCACGGCGGCATCACCAGCGCGACCGGCCGCCGCCTCCAGCAGATGGCGGAGGCCTACGTCCAGACCCGTGACAGTGCGGTGCGGGAGCTCTTGCGCACGATGGCACTGAAGGCGGCCGCGTGGGACCCCGCCGGTGGGTCGGCGATGCGCCGGGGCGACATCGGCGCCCACCACCTCCTGCGCGGGCTCAACTGGGCCTATGACGCGCTCTCCGACGACCTGACGCCCGCGCAGCGGGAGCAGTTGCGCGCCGTCATCGGCGTGCGTGCCGAGCAGTTCTGGCAGGCGCTGAACCCCTTCCCGGCCGGCGGCAGCGAGTTCAACAACCACGCCTGGCTGAAGGCCTTCGGGCTCGCGGAGAGTGGCCTGGTCCTCGCCGGCGAGGACCCGCGCGCCGCCGCCTGGGTCGAGTACGTCCGCCAGCTCTATCTCGGACGCTTCCTGTGTGGCCTCGGCTACCAGGGCGACAACAACGAGGGGATCGCCTACTGGGGCTACGGGCTGATGTTCGTCATCGACTACGCCGCGATGATGAAGCGCGTGTGCGGGATCGACCTGTTCCAGCACCCATGGCTGTACCAGACCGCGCGGTTCCCCATGTACTGCGCCCCCCCGGGGGCCTGGGCGGTATCGTTCGCCGACACCGGCAAGCCGAACCACGGCGTGCGCGGGCCGGCGGAGACCCGCCAGGTGCTGGACCTGGCCCGGAACACCGGCGACCCCTACGCCCTGTGGTATGGCGGGGCGACAGAACCCGTGGCCGGAGTCTCTCCCCGGCCGCCGGTCGACCTGCCGGCCTCGATCCACTACCGCTTCATCGGCTGGGCCATCTTCAACACCTCGCTCGTCGACGGGCGGCAGGGAGTCACCTTCGCGCTCCGCAGCGGGCCGTTCTATGCCGGCCACCAACACGAAGATCAGAACGGATTCGTCATCAACGCCTACGGGGAGAAGCTGGCAATCGACTCCGGGTACTACGACTGGTACGGCAGCGAGCACTTTACCAAGTACTCGGTACTGACGCGGGCCCACAACGCGCTGCTGATCGACGGATTGGATCAGGGGTCACGCCAGGCGGGGGGCGACGGCAAGATCACCACCTACTTCGACAGTCCGGCCTACGGGTGCGTGACCGGGGTGGTAGCAGGCCCGCGGCTCTACCAGGGGCGCCTCCGGCGCTGGGAGCGCAATGTCGTGTTCGCCAAGCCGGGTGTCGTGGTGATGCGCGATGTCGTGGCCGCCGCCACCGACCCCGTGCACAGCGACTGGCTGCTGCATGCTGTCAGCCCGATCGTGACCGATCCCGACCGGCACAGCTTCACCGTGGACCGCGGCGGCGCGACGCTGCGGGGGCGCTTCCTGGCCCCGACCGAGCTGTCACTGAGCGTGAAACCGGGCTACCCGGTGGAGCCGGTGGATGGTTACAGCACGCGACCGGTGCCGCCGGAGCGCTATGCGCACGAATGGACGCTCACCGCGGCACCGCCGGGCAAGCACGCTGCGACCGAGTTCCTCACGGTCTTGCAGATCGCGCGCGCCGCCTCCTCCTCTCCGCCGGCGATGGCCGCGGAGGCGCTCGCGGTGACCGGTGGAGTGGGTGCCCGGCTCGCCGGGTCTGCGGAGACGCAACTCGTGCTGTTTGGCACCGGCGATGGTGACCAGCCGGTCGCGGGTGGGGGCGTCGAGGCGCGGGCGGACACTGTCGCCGTCGCACTGGACAAGAGGGGGGACCCGGTGCGCGTCTGTGCGACGAACGCACAGTGGCTGCAGGTCCACGGCCGGCGCGTGTTCGAGGTGCGCCCCGGACCGGCCGCTATCTCACTGCTGCGGACTGAGGCGGGCCTGCTGGCAAATGTCGCCCTCCCCGCGGCCGCGCAGTTGGTGCTCCCGGGCGAGGGGCCGGCCCGCGAGCTGCTCGTGGACGGCAAGCGCGTGAGGCCAAGTCTGGCGGCCGGGGACCGCCTGCTGCTCGACCTCCCTGCCGGGGACCACGAGGTGGCCGTGGGGGCCCGGCCGGAGATGATCGGCTCCCACGCGCTGCCCCCGCTGTCGCTCGGGGCGACGAAGCTGGAGGGCTATGCTCAGCGGCAGGCCGACGGGCTGAGCAGCTACTGGTGGGGGAGCTGTGAGACGCCTCGCACCGACCGCTACCGCTTCGTCGTCGAGGGGTGGCAAGGGCAGGAGTTGCCCGCCGTGACGTGCGATGCGACCGCGATGGAGGGCGCGCGCAGCGGCGACGAGGTGCGGAGCACCAGGTGGCTGGCGGCCGGCAGACACGTCCTCACGATCGCCGGCCGCGGGAGCCTCGCGGGAGTGCAGGTGGCCGGCGACGGGGTGAAGCTGTGCGAGGCACGGATGCTGCCCCCGGAGTGGAGCCCCCCCGCCACCAGCATCGTCGTCGAGGCGGAAGCGGTCGCGCTCGAAGGCGCGGTGAAGGGCTTGCTTGCCCCCAAGGTCGCCGCCTCCGGGGGCACGGCGCACTGCTCGTGGGATACCGATGGCCAGTGGGCCGAGTGGCGCTTCGGGGTCAACCAGGCCGGCAGCTACCGGCTCCTGCTCCGGGGGGCGAGTGAGTACGCCGCAGCGCTCCGGTGTGTACTGCTCGACGGCGCGCCCCTCGCCGGCGGCGTCGAAGCAGTGCGGCTGTCCGGCACCGGTGGGTGGTGCCGGACTGCGAACGACTGGCGCTATCTCGAGGTGTGTGATGCCGCGGGCGAGCCGGTTCGTAGCCGGCTCACCGCCGGAGAGCACCGACTGCGGATCGAGCGCATCAGCGGATCGATGAACCTGGACTGCTTCGTGTGGCAGCCGGCGGACTGAGAGCCCGGCAGCGCAGGTCCCGCGCACGCAGGACCTGCGCTCGACAGCGATTATCCACGCAACGTGGGGGAGCGTGATGAGGATGCCTCGGACGACCATTATGCTGGCCGATGACCACCCGATCATCCGCGAGGGGGTCCGCGCGCTGCTGGAGACAGACCCGGATTTCCACATCGTCGGGGAGACGGGCAACGGGCTCGAGGCCGTGCACCTCGCGGAGACCCTCCGGCCGGACGTGCTGGTTCTGGATCTGCAGATGCCCGGGCTGAACGGGCTCGACGTCATGCGCGAGGTGAGCAAGCGCTCACCCGATACGCGCGTCGTCGTCCTGTCCGTGCTCGCGCAGGAAACACAGGTGATGGATGCGCTGCGTGCGGGCGCGCTGGCGTATGTGTGCAAGGACTCCGAAGTGGCCGACCTCATCATGGCGGTGAAGGTCGTGCTCGAGGGGCGCTACTATCTCGGCTCCGAGCTGGTGGAGCGCGCTGTCCAGGCCTATGTGGCCCGGGCGCACGATGCCCCCCCCGACCCCTATGATACGTTGACCGACCGCGAGCGCGAGGTGCTGCAGTTGACGGCCGAGAGCCATAGTGGCGCCGAGATCGCCTCGCAGCTCGGGATCAGCCCCCGCACGGTGGAGACCCATCGCGCCAACCTCATGCACAAGCTAGGGCTGCGTAACCACACCGATCTCGTCCGCTTCGCGTTGCACCGGGGCATCATCACCCTGGACTGACACCACCGCCGCGCGCCCTCACCGCGAGCGGCCGGTCTACACCTCCGGCGTAAGAGATACGGGCTCCCCCGTCACAAATCACGTAGGGTTACGGATGCGCCACACGGGCGACTCAGGGCACAATAGCATCCAGACGTCGCGGAAGCTGCGCGTCTGGAGGCGGCGGACGAAGTGCTCACCGGGTCGCCGGGTCCCCAGTAGCTGGCTAGAGACCCGGCCGAAAAGGCCACTTCCGGCCGGCCCCCGAGGCGTAGCGGCCGGCTGAGTGCCCTCCAGAGCCATTCCGGCGTGGCTTCGCGGCCTCAGAACGGCTTCTCGGCCGCTCTTCTGGTCTACTTTGGTCGAGACCCCGGATGGTCTACCACTACCCCCCGCAGGGGTTGTGACCTGCCGGAGGTAGGCTCTGGACGGGGGAGACTACCGTGGCTGCACACGTTCTGACGACCGATGATGAAACACGTTGCGTGCTGGCCGTGGCACACCAGGCGCCGATGACGGCTGGGTCGTCGAGCCGGGGGGGGGGGGAGGGAGCCAACGCGGCCCGCGACCTGTCTGCCCTGCGGGCCGCGGTACGGGGGACGTGGTCGCCCCTGGGCGAGGACTTGCTGGACATCGCCACCTGTGCGTATCTGGCGGATATCGGTGCCGCGAGATCAGGCCCGGAGGAGGCTGACGCCGAGGTAGTGTCGTTGGTGGTCCCGGTGCGGGTGCCCCACCACTGGTCTCGCGTCGCCGACAGGCTCAGTCAGTTGCACGAGCTGCTGACGGGGGTCCCGGTCCGGTTCGAGTTCCGCGAGCGCGCAGAGAGAGCGGAGAGGGCCGCGCGCCATGGCGCTCCCCCTCCTCACCACGGCGTCGACTGCGTCTGTCTGCTGTCGGGAGCCCCGGACTCGTTCGCAGGCGCGGCGATGCTGATCCAGCACGGTCGGCGCCCGCTGCTGGTGAGCCACCAGAGCGGCAACCCGGCGCTGGAGGTGGCGCAGCGGGAGGTTGTGGCGGCACTGGCGCGCGCGGCCCCGGGGGCCTTTGTGTGGGCCCCGGTGCGGGTCGCCGCCGGGTATGATGACATGACGGCGCCGGCCGCCGCACGGACGGGTGCCCGTTCGTGGGCCCAGCCGCTCTTGACGATGTCACTGGGGGTCCTGGCGGCGTACGCGGCGGGTGTGCGCGACATCTACCACTGCGAGAACGGCGTGCTCACGATGGGACTGGCTGCGACCACACAAGGCGCGGAAGTGGCGCGGCTGCGCGGGACGTCGCCCGAGGCCGCCTGGCTCTTCTCGCAGTTGCTGATCGGCACTGAGCTCCCCCACCATATTACCAATCCACTCCTGTACCGGACGAAGGGCGAGGGGGTACGCCGCTATCTGAAGCCGCTCGTAGCGCCAGCCGACATCCTGCGGTCCGTCTCCTGCTGGGCCTGCGGAAGGCTCGGCGCCCAGTGCGGCTGTTGTGTTTCGTGTGTGCTGCGGCGGATCGCCCTCCTGTCTGCCGGGCTGCCCGAGGGGAGCTATCTGTTCGACGTGATGGGAGCGCCGGAGGACTACCGGGAGACCGAGGCTCGGCGCGGGCTCCTGCAGATGCTCCGCGAGGCCATGGGATTCCTGAGCCGCACGGAAGCGCAGCTCATGCTCGACTACCCCGGGCTGGTCGCCGCCCAACGCGCCGGGGTCAATGCCCAGCGCGTCGTGAAGACCCTCAAGCGTTACGGAGCGGAAGTGTACTATGTGCTGAGCTCGCACTTCCCCTCGGCGCTGAAACTGTGCGAGGCGGAGGCCGTGTAGGTTGGCGGCGAGGGGGTTGTGCCGTTCGTAGGACCGCGACCGTCCCGGTCGCGTCGTTGCCGCCGTCGTCTGTGGGGCGGGGGCTTGTACCCCGCCGGTGTTGCCGTTGGGTGCGGAGCACTCGGCAGGTGTCATGCCCTCTTCTCTCTGCGTCCGCGCCGCCGGGACGGCGGCGCGGACGCAGAGAGAAGAGGAGGGAGGAGGTGGGTAGGGCCGTCGTGACCCCCGGCAGACGCCGGGGGCTGGGAGGCGGCTACGCCGCCATTCGTCCTGCGGACGACGGCAGGCACCCCCCAGCGCTGAGGGGACGCAGCCAACGTCCGCCGGGTGATGCCCTCTTGCCGTCTGTGGGGCGCGCACCTGTGGCGTGCCGTCCGCCGTGCCGTCTGCAGGGCGCGTCCCGCTCTGCGGGACGGCGCGCCGGTCGTTGTCGTCCGCCCCGCCTCAGATGACCTCCAGGCTGTCGCGGTCAGGCAGCAGCGGGAACGGCGCGGTCGGCAGTGTCTGGTACCAGTAGGCCACCGAGGCGATGTCGTCCTGCAGCGGGAGGTAGCGGCCGCCGCTGCGCCACCCTAACGCCTGGATCGTCACCCGCAGATCCTGCTCGAACCGCACCGGGTCCATGATGTGCCAGCGGTACAGCCCGAAGCGCGTCTGCGAGGCATACAGGCCGTCGGGTCGGAGCACCTGCGCCAGGCCCGCGTAGGGTGTGGTGAACTCCTGGTACTGGTGCGTCTCCTTGTTCTCGAAGTTGTAGGAGCCGCAGAAGTAGTCCTCCGTCCCCGTGCCGCAGATCGTCGGGAACTCGCCGTCGCCATCGAGGTAGAACTTGATCTCGCCCTCGCCCCACCAACCGGTGTTGTTCACTCCCCAGGCCAGGTAGGTCCCGACGTACTGGCCCTGACCACGCACGCCGTCGAGGATCGTGTAGACGTCCTTGTAGGGCAACGGATTGGTGCGCCGGAACTGGGCGTGGAAGTACGCCGCGTCCGCCGGCACCTCGGTGAGGGTATAGTCGATCTGGTAATACAGGCCCATCGTCTCGGGGGCGAGGTTGGTCATCGTGATCTTGCAGCGCTGGCGGAAGGGCATCTCCCAGTAGCAGTTGAGGGCACTGCCCGGGTTGACACACACCGCCAGCGACGACAGTGGAGCGAACTTCTGCCAGCCGCAGGCGAAGAAGTCGCCCACCGGGCACTCCACCGCGGGGATGGGGGAGTCATCCCAGTAGATGCGCAGGATGGCGAAGCGCCAGTGCCCGGACGGGGTGAGCCAGATATGCTGGATCGCGCCGGAGTCCTGGATATCGGCGAGGGTGAAGGTCTGGCCGGCCTCGATCACGATGGAGGGCGAGACCTTCCACCCCTGCCCGAGGTCGCGGGCACAGCTTGCGCCCCGGCCTTCCGTCGCCATCGCGGCCTTGCCCTTCTCGCCGGTGAAGTTCTCGGCGCAGATGGAGCGGGTCTTCGCGGCCGACAGCCGGGATAGATTCCCGAGGTGCATTCCAAGACCATTGAAGTCCGACATAGTGACCTCCTTGGGAGACGGCACGGATGGCACGGATGGCACGGACGGCACGGACGGCACGGACGGCATTTGGCATTTGGCATTTGGCATTTGGCATTTGGCATTTGGCATTTGGCGGACGACTAGCGGCCGGCAGCCGTGCCGTGCGCCGAATGCCGCGTGCCCAATGCCGAATGCCATCCGTTCCCGTCTCATCCCCTGAACCGCCGGCGGGCGATGATCTCCGCTTGCGTCTCCGGCGACAGGTTCACAAAGCGCGCGGAGTAGCCCCCCACCCGTACCATCAGCCCGCGATAGCGCTCCGGGTGCTCGCGGGCTTCCTCCAGCTTCTCCAGGTCGCACGTGTTCCCCTGGAAGATGTGGCCACCGCGCTGGGCAAAGGTCCGCAGCGTGGCGTCTACGACCTCGGGCGTCGCCCACGCGGGGTCGAGGTCGAACATCATGCTCGCGCCGCCACCCACCCGGCGCAGGTCCAGCGAGGTCGCGGACTTGATCGCGGCCCCGAGGCCCCGCGTCGCCGAGGAGCACTGGGGTGCGAGACCGTGTGCCAGTGGCTCCCCCCGCAGCCGGCCGTCGGGCAGAGCACCGGTCGCGAGCCCGAGCTGTGCCACCCAGACGAACCCCAGCACGATCGGGCGCACTCGCCCCCCGTGCGGGGTCACATGGGCATTGCAGACATCTGTGTAGATGTCCAGCACCCACGCGGCGATCGCGTCCGCCTCCGGGTCGTCCTGGCCGTAGCGTGGCAGGGCCATGAGCCGGGCCCGCAG
>CAZIWQ010000116.1:8282-10973 GCA_964542355.1 uncultured Armatimonadia bacterium | reverse complement strand
GACGCAGATCGCCGTCTTCGCCCTGGACACCACCGAGACTCCGCGGGCCCAAGACTCCGTGAGGCTGGCCACGGTCGGACAGTTGGCGGCGGGGGTCGCTCACGAGTTCAACAACCTGTTGGCGGCGATGATGCTCCGCGCCGAGCGCGCCTCCGTTCGCCGCACGACCGACGAGTATGAACGCCTCGTCGACCTGGTCCTGCGCTCGAGCGCGCGCGGTGCCGACATCTGTCGCAACCTCACCGCCTTCGCGCGTCCTCGCGAGCCCCACCGCGAGAGCATCTACATCGAGGCCGCGATCGAGGCGGCGCTCAGCGTCACGGCCCGCGAGCTGGAGAACGCCGGTGTGCGGGTCGTGCGCGAGCACCATACCGAGGGCAAGCGCATCTCCGCCGACCAGGGCCAACTGGAGCAAGTGTTCGTGAACCTGTTCATCAACGCCAGCCACGCCATGCCCGCGGGGGGGACTCTCACCGTCTCCTCGCTCTGCCGCCCGACCGGCGAGGGGCGCGAGCGGATCATCGCCACCGTTACTGATACCGGCGCGGGGATTGCCCCGGAGAACCTCCCGCGGATCTTCGAGCCGTTCTTCACCACCAAGGGTCGCCTCGGCGAGAGTGACGTGCCCGGCTCCGGTCTCGGCCTATCGGTAAGCCACGGCATCGTGCAGGCACATGGGGGGAGCATCGAGGCCTACAGCCGGGTGGGGATCGGTACTCGCTTCGTCCTGGCGTTCGACGTCTCCCGGCCGGTCGGACCCGCGGCGGCGCACGCCGCGGCACCCGCGGATGCCGCCGTCGTCGCCGCGACGCCGGCGACCCCGCGCCTACGCATCCTGTTTGTGGAGGATGAAGAGGAACTGCGCAGCCTCGTGACGAGCGGTCTGGAGGACGCCGGCCATGAGGTGGTGGCCCTGGCCGACGGTGACGCGGGGCTGCAGGCCCTGCCGGAGGGCCGCTTCGATCTGGTCATCACCGATCTCTTGATGCCCGGCGCGGGCGGCGACGAGATCGCGGCCGCCGCCGCCGCACTCACCGCCCCCCCTCGGGTGATCGTCCTCACCGGCCGGGTGGAGTCCTCCGTGCAAGAGCGCCTGCGCCAGCTTGGGGCCAAGCGCTGTCTGCAGAAGCCGATCACGTTCTCCGAGCTGCTCCGCACGATCCAGGACGTGCTGGACCGCCCCTGGATCTGCCCCTGAATCTGCCCCTGAATCTGCCCCCTGAATCTGCGTGACCCCCGCGGCCCCGGAGGGTATGCGTTCGTCTCCCAGGGGCTAGCGTACTTGGTTCGGGACCAAGAGGTCGCCGGTTCAAATCCGGCCACCCCGACCAGAACATCTGCTTCCTCCGTTAGCGCCCTCCATCCGGAGGGCGCTTTTTTGTCCCCCCCGCGAACCCGTCACCTGCGGGCAGGTGGCGACCGCCTGCAGAGCGAAGCAATCCTGACCTTGCAGTCAGGAAGTGGTGCTCAGTGCCGGACGTCGTCCAGTTGCTCCGCGACCTCATCGCGCTCCCCAGTGCCAACCCCGCCGACGGCCAGCCGGATGATACGACTTACGGCGAAGTCCGGGTTGTCGACTACCTGGAGCAGTTCTTCGCCCGCCACGGCATCGATACTATGCGTCAGCCCGTCTTGCCCGGGCGCGAGAACCTGATCGTCCGGCTGGAGGGCACCGCCCCGCAGCCCATGATCCTCGAAGCTCACACCGACACCGTCGGCATCGAGGGGATGGCGATCGCGCCCTTCGACCCGGTGGTCGCCGCGGGGAGGGTATCGGGACGGGGTGCCTGCGATGACAAGGCCAGCCTGGCAGCGATGGCAACCGCGCTCGTGAGAGTCGCGCGCGGCGCCCGGCCTGCGCGAACGTGCATCCTGGCGGCGACGTGTGACGAGGAGTACCGCTTCAGCGGCGTGAATGCCTTCCTGGCGCACCCGGAGGTGGCCGGGCTCGCGACCGACGACCTCCCCGGCGCCATGGCGTGCGTCGGCGAGCCGACCGCTCTCGCGGTGGTGATCGCGCACAAGGGGGCCTTCCGCTGGCGTCTGCGCACGCACGGCACGGCCGCCCACAGCAGCAACCCGGACGCCGGGTGCAATGCCATCTACCGGATGGCGACCGTCATCTCGCAGCTCGAGGCCTACGCCCGCTCCCTGGGGTCACGGGCGAGGCACCCCCTGGTCGGCGGACCCACCTTCAGTGTCGGCACGATCCGCGGAGGCTCGGCGGTCAACATCGTCCCCGATCGGTGCGAGATCCTGATCGACCGTCGGCTCATCCCGGGGGAGGATGGCGAGGCCGCGCGCGAGGAGATCGTCGCGTTCCTGGGCGCGAGCACACCCTACGAGCTGGAGACCCTGCTGACCGACTGGCCGATGGAGACAGCCCGCGACGCGCAGATTGTGAGCTGTCTCGAACGGGCCACTACCGCCGTGTGCGGCACCTGCCGGGTCACCGGAGTGCAGTATGGCACGGATGCCAGCAAGCTCCATCGCTGCGGCGTGCAGTGTGTGGTCTGCGGGCCCGGCAACATCGCCCAGGCCCATACTGCCAATGAGTGGGTGGACATTGGCGAACTGGAGGCTGCGGTGGAGGTCTACACCCGCGTTCTCACGGGCTGAGGCCCGGCCGGGAGCGGGGGGAAAAAAAAGGGGGGAGCGAGTTGCTGGAACTCACTCCCCCGGATATCACAA
>CAZIWQ010000116.1:0-8272 GCA_964542355.1 uncultured Armatimonadia bacterium | reverse complement strand
GGAGCTGCCACTCCCCACAATCACCGGCGGACGCCCGGGTCGGCTTCCCGAGCGGTCCTCAGCTCCCTCTCACTTCCATCTCGACCGGTTCTGAATCGGCACGGTTCGACGGGTTGTAGTACTCGTAGACCGTGCTCTTGGGGGTTTTCGCTTTCAGAGGGAACCTGGCCCTCAGGGTGTAGCCAAACTCGATGCGTTGGCGCGGTGCCAGCTTCTCCAGGTAGACGATAGCCTGCCGGCCGGTCACGCTGAAGCGGTCGATGCGCTTGGACCCCACGAGCTCGGCGAACTCACCGGGGTCGGTGGAGAAGCCGGGCGGAATGCCCAGGTCGATGATGACCATCCCCATCGCCGCGGGCGTGTTGTTCTGAACCTGTACCCGCGCGGCGATGGTGTCGTCTTTGGCCAGCGCCGTCTTGTCGTACTTCACGGCAATTGACAACGGCTCGCCGGCGGGGGTGCCTTTCCCGGCCCATGGCACGTAGTGTCGGCCGACGATCTGGTAGAGGGCGCTGCCCTCGCCCGCAAACTGGACCCGGACGGCGTTGTCGCCGGGCCGAACGAACGCCTTGCAGTCGATGACCCGCACGACCTCGGCGTCCCGGGGCGTAATGGCGAAGGCCCCGGCGCGCTGCCCGTTGACATCAATGCTGACCTCACCGGTGACCCGCGCTGCCGCGCTCTTGTGTGCCAGCGTCAACGCCCGCAGGGCCAACATGGTGGCGTTCGTCGAGTGCCAGGTGCCATGCGGGTCCTTCGCCGCAATCAGGTAGTTGAGGACCTGGGTCGCCTGGGCCCCATAGAGGCCGCTGCGGATCAGCGCGATCGCCGCCATCCCCGTGGCCTCGAGGTCGGCGCTCCGACCGCTACTGTTCGTGATCCCGCTGACCCCCGCCTCCCACCACATCTCTTCGCCGCGGGTCTTGGCCAGCTTGAGCAGGGCCTCCAGCGCCTGGCGCGTCGTGGCGCTCAGATCGCCGCCGCCGCTGAGGGCATCCGCCCCCACCAGCGCATTGGCAACAATGCTTAGACTGTAGGGCTCGGTCGCTTTGTTCCAGTGAGAGCGGACAAACTCGGCGCTGCGGGCGACGCGGGGGTCGCGACAGGCCGTGTGCGTCAGGCCCCACAAGACATAGGCCGTGGGCAAGAGCTCCTCCGACTGGAGCTTCCCCCACGTTTCGCCATGGAGGTAGGCCTCGTCGGGCTTGTAGGCGCCGCGTGCGTCCGCCTGCCCGAGCAGCCACTGCTGAGTGCGTGTGATGACCGCCGGGTCGACAGGGTGCACCGCGGACATGTCGCAGAACTCCATCAGGCCATAGGCGGTCAAGAGCTTGTTGGCCGGCGCGTTCCCGAACCACGAGAAGCCGCCCCCCGGAACCTCGTACGACACCATCCGCTGGTAGCCCGTGTTGATGAAGCCCTCGGCTTTCATCTGGATCTCCGGGGTGATCTGCTTGGTGCTCTTCATGTAGTCCAGGACCATCACGTTGGGCCAGGTGGCGGACGAGGTCTGCTCGAAGCAGCCGAACGGCATCTGCAGGATCGTGTCCAGCCCCTCGACCACCTGGGAGAAGATCCCGGGGTAGATCTTCACGAGGATATTCGAGGCCCCGGCGATGGCGGCGGCGGGGATCGTCACCTGCTGCTGCACCGTGCCACGCAGCCGTCCGTTCCAGGTACTCTCCACTTGCTTGCCATCCGGCACCACCTCGATCGTGCGCTTGATGGCATCGCTGAGCTTCGAGCCATAGGCATGCACCGTCAGCGGGTGAGTGCCGATCCGGTTGACTTTGAGGGTGAAGTACCTGACACCCACCTCGTTGGCGGCAAGCGCGAGGGTCTGGGTGGCGTCGCCGCGCAGGGCGAACCAGTCACCGGCTGCGAGTTCGAGACGCACCTGCTGCGGACCTGGCAGGTAGTTGTACACCGCCACCGGGATCGATACTTCATCGTTCTGGGTCAGCGACACCGGCAGGTCGATGTCGACGAAGAAGTCCTGGAAGCAGCGCAGGCCCTGCGTCGTCGAGCCAAGCTGGCCCACCACGCTGCTCGCCATGGCCGCCAGGCGCCAGGTCGTGATCGAGTCGGCCATCGGGATCGTGAGACTCGCCTTGCCGGCCTCGTCGGTGATCAGTGCCGGCTCGACAAACAGCGTCTCGGGGAAATACTCCCGCACGCGCACCGCCGGCGCGCCGGTCTGGTCCGACGGGGTCGGGGTACGCGTGACCGGTATTGCCGCGACTTCGGCTAGGTCCCGCCCGCGGGCCATCTTCATCGCGCCGCCGCCCATCGGGGCGGCCATCAGCATGACCGGCGGCCTGAGCGCATCCTGCTCGTCCGCGAACCAGTGCTCCGGTGACAGGGTCGACATGATCACATCGTCCACCGTCGCCAGGCGGCCGTCCGGCCCGCGCGAGATGACGACCACACCGGCCAGCTTCGTGCCGTCGAAGCTGATCGGTTTGAGCACCAGGTCGCGGCCCCACAAGTCGCGCAGTTGGGCGGCAGTGAGCGCTCCACTGCGCAGCAGCACGGCCACCCCGTCCGTCGCCGTCAGCGCCGGCTTGCGCCGCCGGTTCAGGCCATCGAGGGCTTGCCGGATCCGCTCGACAGTCGGTGCCATCGCGGTGGCCCATTTCTCGCGAGCGACCGTAACGCGGTCGGCATACGTGTCCACCTGCACCGTGGCAAGCGCCGGCAGCTCCGTCGCGGCGAGGACGACCCTCGCGGCGCGCACGGCGGAGGACTGCCACGCCGCAGTCCCCGCCTCCGGGTTGCCGCGGGTGATGAGGGTCGGCAGCTCAAACCCGTGCACCTCATAGCGCGGCTTCATCAGCTCCTGCTCGAGGTAGAAGAAGACCTTCTCCATCCCCGGCTGGAGGTCCTGGAGGGCGAACACGCTCTCGTCAACCACGTTGATCCCGAGTGCGGCGGCCACCGGCTTGCCGGCCGGGTCGGTCACGGAGAATGCGAGGCGGGCCGCGGCACCCGGTAGGTAGCTCTCGCGGTCGGCGTCAATGCGGATCGCGAGGTCGGCAGCCCCCTTCACGAACAGCGGCCGGGTATCGCGCACGATGTGACCGTCCGGCATGATCTGGTAGGCGCTCAGGTACACCGTCCCGGCCAACTCGGGGCTCAGCCGCAAGCTCAGCAGCGCGCGCCCTGCCGTGATGTCGGCGGCGCGCGTAACCATCGTCTGACGGTCCTTCACGATATCGAAGTAGACAGTCCCACTGCTGGCGGAGCACAGCGCCGTCGCATTCAGCGTCTCCCCCACACCGGCCAGTGGCCGGTCGACACGTAGCAGCAGGCTGGTGGCCTCTGCCGGCCGTGCACTCAGCGTGACGTCCTTGTGCGTGATCGTCCCGTCGGGGGTTCGCGCGGCGAGCTTGAGCGTGAGCGACAGCCCTGGCGGCGCCCCCGCCGGCGTCCCCCACTGCCCCCGTGCCAGCCGCCCGCCTGATGGTGTCTCCGATCCGACGACGGGGATGGCAAGCGGCACCTCGGCGATGCCTACCGCATCGCTGCGGTAGTCCCTGGGTGCCACTGTGAGGTTGAGATCGCCGTAGGTTGCCTGCTCGACGCGCACCGTGGCCGCCACCGGCTCCCCGGTAGGAAGCGCAGTCATGATGTAGACGAGGTTCTCGACCCCCGGCACCAGGGTCCCGGCTTCCGGGACGGCGTGGAGCGTCAGGCGTTCAGCGGCCACCGTCGAGGTGTGCACGGTCTTCTCCGTGTGCTCGGCCTGATCGGTGACCTGGGCCTCGAACTGCAGGAAGGCTTTCCCCTGCTCGAGGGGCTGGCCCACGAAGTGCTCGGGGAGCCGGCACTCGAACTGGAAGCCACCGGTGAGGTCCGTCCGGCCGTCGATTCGCTGGATCTCGCTGAACTCGACGTCGAACGTCTTGACGCTGATCGCCACTCGGGCGTTGGCGACGGGCTTGCCGAAGAAGTAGTCGGCCTGGAGCTTGCCTGCCACACGCTCCCCGGGCAGGTAGTATCCGCGGTCGGTGGACAGGACCAGCTTGAACTTGGGCAGCACATAGCGACTGACGGTCACTGTCTTCTCTGCCTGGTCGGTGCCGAGCACGGCGCGCACAGTGTAGCGACCGATGTTGACTTCGTCCGCCAACTGGAAGTCGGCGGCGGCGATGCCGAAGCGGTTGGTCCGTAGCGCTTGCTTGAACACTTTGTTGCCCTTGGCGTCGGACACCTCGACAACCGTCTCCTGCTCGCCCGCCGCGGCCAGGTCGGGCCGCTTGAGCGCCAGCGCCCGGATGTGGATGACCTGGGAGGGCTGGTAGATGGGCTTGTCGGTCGTGAGGAGGATCTGGGTTGAGCGGCGGACGGTGACACTCACCTGCGCCTCCTCGCGCAGGCCGCCGGCCCGGGCGGCAACGGCGAGGGTGTAGGCGCCCGGCTCGAGCTCGGGGATCGCGAAGTCCGCGTCGAGCGTGCCGCGCCGATCGGTGGCCCCCCGAAACAGCACCTGCGCCCCGCCTCCCACCGCCGGCTTGAGCGCGATCGTCACTGTGGCGCGTGCGGCAGGTTGCCCCTGGGCGTGGTTGACGACGACGACTCGCAGGGCGGCGCGGCTGCCGGCGAGCCACTCGCGGGCGCCGATGAGCACAACCCCCAGCGGGCTGAGGGTCGCCGGCTGTCCCTCTGCCGCCCGCATGTGGAGCAGGCCGCCAATCACCAGGACAACGATCCCCACCCCGATAATCCTTCTGACTGCCGTACGCGCCCGATGTGCGCCCATTCCCGGTCCTCCCTCACGGTCCTCGTTGTCGCTGCCGATCGCGGGCAAGCGCCGGTTAGACGGCCGGGCGGGGGGGCTTGTTCCGCAGAGACGCGGCCGGAAGTCGCCTTGTCGGCCGGGTCTCTGGAACGACACAGGCCGGTCCCTGCACTGAGCAGTGGACCGGCCTGTGGGGTTGTCTGGTCGGGCAAGGCGGGCGGCGCGGGGCGATCAGGGACGATAGGCATTCCACGCCACGTCTCGGGACGTGGTCGTGCCCATGATACCTGCCACCGTCGTCGACTCGTAGCGATCCCACTTGACATGGCCATCGCAGTAGGCGAAATTGAGCCCATCGTTGTGCCGGTTCCACGCCAACTGCCCCTGCACGTTGACCGCGCTGAACGCGCCACCGTTGATCACGTAGGGGGTCGCGCCATCGGTGTCGGCCAACAGGACCACCTGTGCCGGACGCAGGATCTGGCCCATCGCCATGCCCTGCGGGCCGACCGTAATGGGGTTGGTGTTGTCGTACCAGCCGTTGATCCCGTAGCTGTACCAGGTGTTGGCCGGTACCCCGCTCTCGTCACGGCGCCAGAAGCGCGGGGGGTTGTAGTTGGTGTTCAGACTCATGCGTGCGCTGCCCGAAGGGCAGTCAAATACCTGGGAGTTCTTGATGTAGGGCTGGACGACATCGCCCCAGGCCAGACCGGTGGCAACGAGGGCATAGGGGAGCTTCTCGTCGGCGTCCTGCGCGTACTGCAAGGCGGCCAGCACGATCTGCTTGAGGTTGCTTTGACAGCTAGACTGCCTGGCCTTCTCCCGGGCCCGTGCGAAGACGGGGAACAGGATCGCCGCCAGGATGGCGATGATCGCGATCACAACCAACAGCTCGATGAGAGTGAAACCTGTACGTCGCATCGTGTGTCCCTCCCGAGGTATGGTGCCGACCGCTGGACGTTCTCCCACTCCTCCCCTGATCACAAACGGCACCCGGCATGTGCCGGGACGGTCGCTGTCAGTGCCTGGGGGTCGGGCCGAAAAGGCCACACCCGGCCGGCCCCCGAGGCGTAGCGGCTGGCTGAGTGCCCTCCAGAGCCATTCTGGCGTGGTTTCGCGGCCTCAGGACGGCGTTGCGGCCGCTCTTCCAGTGCCACGGTCCAGGATACACCTTGGTCGCCGGCCATTTCAAGCGGTTTCTGCCGTCACCGCTGGTTGGCGGCGTGGAGCGCCTCCTGGGCGATCCGGCACACAACCTGAACGTCGGCAATGGCCTCGAACGTTGGTGACATCACGGCCGGAATACGGCGGAATCCCCGCCGGTAGGCCACCAACGGCGCCAGTGCCCCCGCAATGGTCCCCGGCACATGGAACACGATCGTGCCCACACTCTCACCTCTCACGCTGATCCCGGTGACATCCGCCAACTCGGTCGCGCTGACGACCGGCTCACGCAGTCCCGAGCGGATCAGCACCCGCTGATTGGTCAGAGCGTACTCGACGTTCGGCCACATGAGGGCCGAGATGACCAGTGGGCCCACCACCAGCACCGCCGCGACCGTAAAGAACGGCAGCACGACCATCACGATTGCCGCGGCCGGGGGCGTCGGCGGAAGCGGCAGGTTCCCATCGCGCCCGAACCAGAAGATGCCTGCCGTGAACAATGCCATCAGTGTCGGGATGACGGCAGACATCGCCCCGAAGCAGCTCACCGGCCACAGCCGCCAGATGTACTTCGCGCGGATCGGCCGGCCCTCCCAGAGCACCCCCTCACCCGACCGGCACATCGCCCCGAGCGGTGTTGCCTCCCCCGCCGATGAACCACCGTAGACCATGTGACGTTCCTCCCGCGACGTGAACGCGACGGGGCCGCATCGCCCGCCGCCGGCCGGAGCGCGGCATGCCGGACGTGATGCGGGGCATCAGGCCGGGCGGAAGCTCCGCCGTGCCTGGATCAGGAAACCGGCCACTTCCGCGACCGGTGCCGTCCAGATCCGCTCGCGCTCATCGGCGAGGTAGTCGACAAGCTCAGTAAACTCGTACTCGGCGATCCCCAGCCGCCCTCCCTCGATGCTGTGGAACGCGAAGATGATCCACCGCCCGTACTTGATGGCCTTGCGCACCAGGCCGATGAGCTCGGTGCCGCGGCAATGCTCGGCATTGTGCGACCACAGACAGTGCAGATCGCAGTTCAGCGGGGTGTTGGCGAAGCCATACTCACCGATCGCACGGCCCGCAATGCAGTGGCGGGCGACCGCCGGGACGTAGCTCTGGCGTGCCGGCCCCTCCCCCACATCGGTCTGGTAGCAGGGGTAGGCAAAGCTGCGAGCCGGGGCCGGGATGACCTCCTGCAGCCGCCGCGCCGCCTCCTTAATGTCGGCCTCGATCTCCGCCAGGGTCGACCGCTCAAGCCCCTTGGCGTCCGTGTCGGTAGTGAAGTTGCGCGAGCAGGTGTGGCTCAAGCTATGGTTGCCAATCTCGTGCCCGCGCTGCGCGATGGCGTGCCAGGGCCGCAGCCGTTCCCGGTAGTCGTCCCCCTGCGGACACAGGTAGAAGGTGCCGCACAGACCCCGCTCTTCCAAGAGCGGCACAGCTCGCTCAAGCTGGCTCGGCACCCCATCATCGAAGGTCAGGGAGACGGCTCCCAGGGCGCTTCCGTGCCACACTTCCTGGCTGTTGACGACCATGCGGGGAACACCTCAGTCTCGAGCATCCGCCGGCGAGCCGGCGCCGTCCGCGCCGACGGGCCCTTTCCCCCTCCCCGGCCCCCTCACCTCCGCTGGTGTCACGGCGCTTCACCCCGGCGCTATCTCGCCTCGGACACCGTGACGCGGAGCTCCACCGACCACTTGCTGCCCTGCGTGACGGCCCCGGCGACCGGATAGCCCGCCAGGAGGTACTCGTCGCCGCCCCACTTCCGGTGATCGACCAGGCCCAGAGGGACGGAGCTGTCGATGGTGACTGTGCCGTGTCGCGCCTCGATCACAAGGTGCTTGCGGTCAGGCAGCAGCTTCTCGTCGTTCAGAGTCTCGGGGAGGGTAACCGTGAGCTCGTCCGCGCGCACCCGCGTCCCGGCGTACCGCCCCACCGGCAGCATGAAGTAGTGCCGCCAGATCCGCAGATTGAGGTCGGTGAGGGCCTCGAACTCGAAGCTGAGCGTGAAGCACCCCTCGGGCGTCACGCGGCAGCGCTCGAGGTAGGCCACGCGCTGCGCCGCCTCGACGAGAGTCCCTCGGAACTGAAGCCGCGCCGCGGTGACGTGGGCAGCGTCCGTAGTCTGCTCCACGTCGGTTCCGACGGCGGAGCCTTCCACGCGGAAGTCCTTCCACGGCGGGCTGGCCACCACCGGCCAGCCGCCGGTCATCAGCGTGCTCCCTCGCCACCGGATGCTCTGTAGCGCGCCGGTCGCGGCGAACCGCAGGTCGAGCCCGCCGGGCGTCTGGACGACGCGCTGGCCCCCGTCAAGCGTGGTTGACCGCAACTCGGTGGGCGGTGTGCGGGTCAGTCGCGGGGCCATGTCGGGGGCGGTCG
>CAZIWQ010000115.1:0-11011 GCA_964542355.1 uncultured Armatimonadia bacterium | reverse complement strand
TGCGCCGCCTCGGCCACGAGGTCCATCGCCCGCTCCAGCCGCTCCCACAGGGCCTCGAAGTCGGCCACGGCACCCGGGGCCGCGGCGGCCTGCAGGCGGGGCTCCAGCCCCAGGGCCATGTGCAGGAGCTTGGGCATGTTGATGAAGCCCTCGACCGATCCCATCTGCGCCTTGCCGGTCACGATCACCTCGTGACAGCCGGAGAGGGAGAAGTCGCGCGCATCCTCCAGGCTGACCCCGATGCGATGCAGCGCGGACACGATCTGCTCATCGGAGCAGAAGTCGGGATTGCCGGCACCGGTGCGCAGGGCCCTGACCGCGGTGCGCAGCAGGGGGCGCGGTGTCGCCGGGTTCCAGCGCAGGCCCACCTGCGGCCGCAGGAGCCCCAGCTCGCCCGTCACCTCCAGGCACAGCCGGGTCACCTCGTTCGAGGCATCGCTGCCGTCGGGCCGCACACCCCCGAGCGTGAGGTGGTTATGGGCGCTGACACCGCTCGTGGCCCCAACCGACTCAAAGTACTTGATCCACAGGCATGCGAGCAGCTCCTTCGCGAACCCCGGGGTCAGTCGGCCCGCGCTGACATCACGCGCGTAGCACGGGTACAGGTACTGGTCGACGCGCCCCGGGGCGTCGGGGAGGAAGAAGAACGAGAACCAGGCGCACTGACAGGCCTCCCAGAAGGTGGTGGGGGGCAGAGCCGGCACGCGCCGGCAGTTGGCCGCGATGGTCACCAGCTCGGCGCGACGGGCGGGGTCGGGCTCGTCAGCCGCCATCGCCTCGGCCGCCTCCGCGTAGCGGCGGCTCAGGTCCAGGTAGCCCTCCGCCACCAGGCGCAGGGCACTGAGGAAGTCGTGATTGCGCTCGTAGTCGGCAGCCCCGGGGGACAGGGCCGCGAAACGGCGATCGACGCAGTCCATCAGGCCCACGAAGCCGTCGGCGAACACCGCCGTGTAGTCGAGGGTCGTGTGGTTACCGGCCGGGGACAGCATCCCCTCCTCCCAGAACGCCTCCGCCTCCGGCGGCACCGGCCACCACGGGCGTGGGCTGGCCCACACGCGCCGCCCGAAGATCTGGGGAGTGATCTCCTCCGCCTCGGTCGTGAAGCCCGGACGGGTGCCGACGATCAACTCACCCGGCAGGATGGTCACCTGCTGGTGGCGGAAGTAGGCCGCGAGGTCGCGGGCGCGGCGGATGACCTCCGGCTCGCCCTCGCTGAGCGCCCGCGACTGCGCGGCGATGGCCGCCGCCTCAGGGTCCGGCGCGAAGCGGCTGCGTAAGGCCCGGGCCCTGATCTGCTCGATTCGTCCTGTCATCGCTCGGAACTCCCTCTTCCCCCCATATGCCCACCGGATGGGTTCCACCGGCCGCAGGCGCCCCCTGGCCGCCTAGGCGGGGGGCGGGGGCCGGGGCCCCTTGCGGGGTGTGGGGCGGAGCCCCAAGTCCTTCATGAATCGACCCGGCTAGCGGGTGCCATCCCGCAGGGCCCGCAACTGGGCCATGAATGGCTCCGGGATCAGCCCGGCGCGACTGGTGGGTACATCCCAGCTTATCACACCAGCGAGCGCGTTGACATGCCGGGTGTAGCCAACGACCATCTCGTCCGGAAACCGCGGGAGACCCCGGCACCAGTACGGCCCCATGAAAGTGAGCAGGTGGTACTGGGCCCCGTCGACGAAGCGCTGGATCGGCATGCCCCAGTACTTGTCCGGCTTGTCCTCGCGTCCCCAGTGGGAGTCCATGGTCACCGGCAGCGCATCGGCCACCTCGCCGGCGGTGTAGTCATCGTGCTCGGACGTGCAGATGACGGGAACCTTGACGCCCATGTTGAAGGCGACGAGGCTGGCGGGGTTGCCGGTCTTGGCGGCCGCGGCGAAGCTGCCGAAGTTGGGCGCCTCGGGCGCGCGGTACATGCGGTCGGCCATGTAGCACCCGTCGAACCACCAGCCGCGCACGCCGCTGCCCCACCGCCCCGACCACTCCGCAACCACGGCTTCCCAGTTGCGCTGGAACGCGCTGAGGCGCTCGTCGACGCCCGGCTGGACCGTGTAGCTGCCCGGGCGGAGCTGCCAGCAACTGGCATCCCACGTTGGCGTGCACTTGAGCCCCTCCACGGCCATGCGGTCCAGCGCCGGGGCATGCGAGGGCAGGTAGACCAGCAGGGGGATCCCATGGGGCGCCAGTGCCGCGCTCAGGTCGGCGACCAGGTCGCGGCGCGACAGACGGCTCGGCCGGCGGCCGACGAACCCATCGTAGGTCGCGTTCGGTGAGAGGAAGAAGCCCGAGTTCTGGCCCAGAGTAATGAAGAAGTAGCCAGCCTGCACCTCGGCCAGTTGCCCCGCCAATCCGGCCACATCAAACCCGTCGATGCGCGCATTCCACTCCTCGACGGTGGTGTCCTCCGGGTTGTCGGCACTGGGCAGCCCACCCAGGTAGTGGACAAAGACACCCCACCGGGCATCGCGGAACCAGTCGGTATCAGCGCGCATGTGTGGCCTCCAGGAGGGGGGGCATGGGTGGCGCCTGAGCACCGCCGGACTGCTCGACGGTATCTTTCCCGCTTTCCTCGGTCTTCCCTCCCGGGTCCGTGCCCCGGGAATCCGTAGACCGCAGACGTGAGTGCCTGTCGCGGAAGTCGAGTACGCGCCACTCGTCGCCCTCACGGGTGTTGTCGCGGGTTCCGGCCGCTACCTTCCATGGGGAGCGACGCCGCCGTCGCACCCGTGACATTCCGCTCCAAATGCGACGCGAGTGACCGCACGCGTGTAGCCACACCCATCGCGGCTGGAAGCCGCTCCTACAAGGGGCCACCGGGCATGTGGTACCGGCGCGGCTGGAAGCCGCGCCAACTCAGACTCTCGCGACAGGCTCGTACACCCGCGGCCGCAAGCCACCGGCAGGGGAGGGATCGCGGGGGCGGAGTGGGAACTCGCCGGGGCAGTTCATCGATTCAGCGCCAGGCCGGCCCCGGCCGGACCGCCATCCTGGCAACAGAGGAGCAACCTCATGCACAAGGTCGGAGTCATTGGCCTCGGGGCCATCGCCCACGGGTATGCGCAGCCGGACGAGGTGTGCGGCTATGCCCACATGGTCGGCATCATCCACAGTCCGGCCGTCGAGCTGGCGGCGGTGGCCGACCTGTCCGCGGAGCGGCGCAGCGAGTTCGCCGCCAAGTGGGAGGGGAAGCTGCCCCCGGGCTACCGCAGCTACGCCTCGGCCACCGAGATGCTGGCCAACGAGCAGTTGGACATCGTCGCCGTGTGCGTGCGCGGGCCGCACCATTTCGCAACGATGCAGGAGGTACTGGCGGCCGACGTGAAGGCCGTGTTCCTCGAGAAGCCCCCGACTTGCTCGCTGGCGGAGATGGACCAGATGATGGCCACGGCGCAGGCCCGGGGGATCCCGATCACCGTGTCCTACTCCCGCCACTGGTCACCCCATGTGCTGCGCCTGCGCGAGCTCGTCGCCGAGGGGCTGATCGGCGAGGTCAAGCAGGTGGTCGGCTACGTCGGACACAGCTTCTTGTCGTTCGCCAGCCATGGCACCGATCTGGTCTGCCAGTTCGCCGGCTACTGCCCGACCGCCGTCTATGCGCGGGGCAGCGTGCCGGAGGCCGAGGTCCCGCCCGGCTATGAGCCGGAGCCCCATCTCGACGACGTTGTGATCGAGTTCGCCAACGGAGTGCGTGGGATTCAGGTTGGTGCGCAGGGGGAGCACGGGACCTTCTACTGCGATGTGATCGGCGAGAACGGCTTGATCCGCGCGGGGATCTACATCCCGCCGTTCGCGCGCACCAAGGACGGTCCCGTCGACCTCGTGGCTCTCGGGATGCCCGAGAACGCGAGCGTGTTCACCGTGGCCTACAACCAGATCGGCGCGTGGCTGGACGGCGGGCCCTGGCCGCATTGCACCAACGATGAATTCGTCGCCGTGCACGAGGTGGGCTTCGCCGGCATCGAGAGCGTGCTGACCGACCAGCGGGTCACGATCCCGAATGTGAACCGCACGCGCAAGGTCTTCGCCAACGGGTAGCGGCGCTGAGGTCATCGTCGCGCGAGACGCGCGACCTACGCGGGGCTGCGATGGTCGTCGCGCGAGACGCGTGACCTACCCGCAGGCGGCCTGCAGCATGGCAACCACGTTGGCCGGAGGTACGTCTGCCAGGACGTTGTGAACCTGCTGGAAGACGAAGCCACCCCCCGGGCGGAGGATGGCGATCTGCTCGCGCACATGCGCGCCGACCTGCTCGGGAGTGCCGTTGGGCAGGATGTCGCGGGTATCGCAGCCACCTCCCCACAGGGTGATGTCGCGCCCGAAGTCACGCTTGAGGCCGGCGGCCTCCATGCCCGTGCAGTTGGTCTGCACCGGGTTGATGGCATCTAGCCCGGCCGCGATCAAGTCGGGCAGGAGCTCCCGCACACCCCCACAGCAGTGCAGCATCACCTTGACGGGGGCCAGCTCTCTCGCGCGCCGCCACAGCAGCTCGTGGCGCGGCCGGAAGAACTCGCGGTACATCGCCGGCGACAAGAGCGGCCCAGTCTGCATGCCCAGGTCATCGCCGAACGCGATGATGTCGATGGCGGAGCCGACGGCTCCCAGGAACCGTTCGAGGTTCACCAGGTGCAGCTCGGTGAGGCGGTCGAGGAAGGCGTGGGCGCGGGCCGGCTCGCCGGCCAGGAGCATCATGAACCCATCCAGGCGGTAGAGGAACTCGCCGGCCTCCAGCAGATTGCCGCCGAACAGCGCGACGATGGCTCGGCCGGTGCTCTGCCGCAGCCTGGCGGCCCCCTCGGCCAGAGCCACGGGGTCCCCGGCAATGGGCCCGGGAGGCGACGCGATGGCCGACCACATCGACTCGGCGAAGGCCTCGGGCAAGTGGTCCAGTTGCTCCTCCGCACTGTGGAACGGCCAGTGGGTCTGCTCGAAATAGAGGGCTCCGGCGGGCATCCTGGCGATAACCCGCCTGCTGCCGGAACGCAGCGCCCAGCCGTCGGCCGCGGGTTCCGGCAGCGCCCACACGGGCATCTGGCACGGGGTGCCGTCAGGGAGGGTCCAGTCGGCCCACGATGCGTCATCCACCGCGAACCCGCGCCCCAGCTCGATGGTATCCACCCCGAACAGGTCCAGCACATCCTCATCCACGATCGCCAGTTGCTGGACCGGATCGTAGACGCGCACGGGTCTCGCCGGCAGCCGCAGGAAGTCCCTCAGCCGCGCGTAGGCGATCGCGGCGATGCCGGAGGAGCGGTGGCCGGAGACGTCGATCGGCACGCGGTCGGTCTCTTGATGGTCCAGGGCCTGCAGGACGCGTTCACGCGAGGTCATCGCAGCTCACTCCCCTGACAGTCATGCCGCACACGGCAACATCGGCCGGGCACAGGTGCCGCGCCGCCGTTGACGCAGATGTGGTAGGATCGCTCCTACCACGGCAGACGATAGCGACGAACGGCAACACCGGCCGGGTCCCGCTTCGCGGGATCCCGGCCCTACAGTGGCTGGTAGCGCCCATGCTGCTGGATCGTGCTCATGATCGCCCGCAGGCCTGACAGACGGCTGCCGGGGTTGATGCTCCCGGCCGTCGCAATGACGAGCCCCCCGCCGGCCCCCACGGCCTCAATGTCGCGGCGCACCTCCACGGCGACCTCCTCATCGGTTCCCCGCGCGAAGGTCCACGGCGCCACCTGGCCATGGATGACGCAGCGTGGCAAGGCGGCGCGGATGTCAGCAGCAGCCACGGTCGGGCCGAAGTTGGCCCCGGTGAGCCCCACCTCGTTGAGCAGGGGCATCAGATGCCCCATCGCGCTGTCGGAATGCTGATAGCGCGAGTCGCCCGGGTCGGGAGCGAAGGTCTCGAAGACGCGACGCAGGATCGGCTGGCCGAAGAAGGCGTACATGTCATAGTTGAGCATGGCGCAGTTGTCGTCGGCGAAGCCAAAGCCGTGCCGGCAAGGGTTGTCGCCAGCGGCATAGAAGAGGCGCGTCATCGCGATGATCTTGTCGGCGAGCAGGTCGCGGAAGCGGGCGGCAAGCTCGGGTGCGTCCAGGATCAGGAAGATCAGGTTCTCGACGCCGTAGATGCTCGTCGCGGCGGTAACCGGGCCCCGCACCCCGCCACCCAGTTGCGGGCGCACGCCCCACTGTTCGTAGATCTGCTTGAGCTCCGCTTCCCAGTTCGCGGGGAACAGGACCTCGTGCAGGTCGCGCGTCGCAACGCGGTCGAGCAGCGCTTCCAGCTCCCGCGGCGTGTTCGCCGCGGGCAGCACCCAGCCGGTGCCACCGTCGTAACAGACCGGTGCCTCGAAGATGTCCGTGATCCCCCCGACGCCCGGGAACTGGGGTCGCGGTGGGGCCTCCGCCTCCTCCGGGAACACGGTCTTGCCGATGACGCGCAGAGCCTTCTCGTTGTAGCGCCGGCGCAGGTCGGGGGCCACCAGGTAGGGGTCATAGACCTCGGTGTCGGCCCACCTGGGGGGCGTCTCACCCAGCTCGTCCCAGATGCAGGTCGCCGGCAGGCCGATGCCGAGCGGCACCTGCGGCTTGTCGGTGGAGAAGGGTTTGCCGTGGCTGAGCGCATCGTCCGCCCAGAAGCGGGCGACGTCAACCTCGAACAGGTGGGGGCTGCGCGGATCGGTCATCAAGTCTCCTTCGGGGTCGTTGGTCGACCGAGGGAGATGACGGTCATCTCCCCGGGCCCCAGGCGCACGGACAGCCGAGAGCGCATGGCGTTCCCGTGACAGGGCACGCGATACCCATCCTTGAGCAGCACGTCGATCGCCACCAGCACCGGAGCTTCCACGCATACCGTCTCGGTCACGGGATTGTCGACATCGGGGTTGAGCAGACACAGATAGCGCTCGCCATCCTCGGCGACCCGGAGCAGTACCTCGAGCCGGCTGTTCTCGGCATAGGCCTGGCGCGGGGCGGCGGCAGTGAGGGTCTCCAGGAGAGCGGTGCGCTGCTCGCGGGTGGGGAAGCGCCCCAGGTTCGCGGCGGCGAGCAGGCGCCCCTTCCCGCAGGGGAGGTCAGCCAGGGGTGATGGGGGTGGCGCTGCGCCCGCGGCGGGGGGCTGCCAGGCCCGTTCGGCTTCGGCCCAACGGGCCCCGGCCATCGCCGCCAGCCGCCGCGTCAGGGCCTCGGAGGGGCGCGCCAGCTCATCCAGCACTCCCGGCTGCCCGAGAGCGAACAGTGTCCCCCCCTGCGCCACGAACTGCGCCACCTGCTCCTGCAGAGCCGCCGACAAGTACTTGGCCTGGGGCAGGACGACCACCTTGAACTCGCTGAGGCGACAGCGACCGTCAGCTACGTACTCCTCGGGGACCAGCTCATAGAGCAGCCCGCCCGGGGCCAGCAGACCATGCAGGGCCATGATCTCGCCGTACGGCGGGCTGGCGGGGCGCTCGTTGCGCATGCTGGCCGATGGTTGCACGATCAGGAGGCGGGCGGGGACGATCTCACTGTGAGTGAGCATCCAGTCCACGCTCTCGAGCTTCTGCTTGGCCACGGCCAGGCCCGGCGCGCAGTAGCGCCAGAGCAAGAGGTCCTTGCCCACGTTGAGCCAGTTACCGTTGTAGGTGAAGACATAGGAGCCGGTGGTGTAGGAGTACCACTTCATCTGGAGCGTGCGACCCCAGAGGCCCTCGCGGGCCACATGCTTCTCCAGGCCCCGGCGTTGCGCGCGCTCCTCACTGACCCGCCCGGCCTCCTCCTGCACCCCCCAGAAGTCCTCCATGTAGCCCAGGCCCTGGTGGTGGTAGCGGTTGAGGCTGGTGAGGTAGAAGTTCATCACGTTCATCAGCGGGGCGCGCGTGTGGGCGCTGAGGACGTCGCACGTCTCGAACACCCGCGCACCGTTGATGCGGCTGAGCAGCCCGCTGTGCCGGGCCACCACCGGCTTGTCGGGATCGCCGGCCTTCAGTGAGTCGTAGATGAGCTTGAGGTAGTCCAGGTATGCCTGCTCGTCGAAGTTGGCGAACTCGCAGGTGAGGGGGGAGGGCGTGTCCCACTTCTTCGCGTACGGGTCCGGCGGGGGCTCGACGGCGCCGAAGTCCGCGTAGCTCGTGCCCCACTCCCGGTTGAGGGCCGCGATCGTGCCGTACTTGCCCCGCAGGTAGTCGCGGAACGCCGCTACCATGTGCGGGCCATAGCTGACGAGACGCAGGCCCCCGCCGACGGTGAAGCCGGGATAGGCTTCCTGGGCGACCTCATGGAACAGCACGCGCGGCTCGCCGTGGCAGAACCGGGCGTACTTGCCCAGGTAGTCCTTGATGTACTGGCGGACGGCCGGGTGGAAGTAGTTCAGGCAACGGCTGGAGCCGTTCGCCTCGCCCTTGAGCCCGTCCCACGATACCTTCACGAAGTCGGGCTCCGCCTGGTGCTTGTCCATCAGCCACTGCGGGGCATAGAGGTACTGGTGAACGCCAAAGCTGAGGTAGCCAAAGGTACCCGCATAGCCCCGGGCCTGCAGGTCGTTGCAGGTGTCGGTGATGTTGCTGAAGTCGGTCTCGCTCTCGGTGTGGACCTTCGGCGCGCCGGGGGCGGCCGAGTGGAACTCAGCGTTCAGGCGCTCCTGCTCCCATGCCGAGAACTCGAGCGGGCTCCACACGCCGAACAGGAGGCGGTTCATGCGCCCGGTGGGCTCGATGGGGCGGACCGTCCGCTCCTGGGTGCCCAGGTGAGCGGGCAGCGACACCGGGGCTTTCGGGCGCAGGTCTGTTGCCTGCCGATCCAGGTCACTCTGGAAGGTCTGCAGGGCCTGCTCGGCCATGTCGGCGGCGGCGGCGAACGCGGGCGTGACGGCCGTGGCCTTTGCCCGCAGGGCGTCGCCGAAGGTGAGGTAGACCGTGTAGATGGTCTGCTCGGTCACGTCAAAGCACCGCCGGAGGGTGACGGGCAGTATCCGCTCCGCATAGTGGGCCGCGCGTTCGAGGTCGCGCAGATCACGCTCCTGGTAGGCCGAGCGCCACAGCAGGTTGTTGAACCGCGTCGCCATCTGGAACAGCGGGGTGTTGGCGGTCCGGTGCTTGCTGAAGCGCTGCAGCGGCGGGGACCCGATCTCGACGCCCACGGTGAGGTTGGTCCACATGTCCGTGATCAACTCGCCGATGGGTCCCAGGCGCTCGATGATGATGTTGTCCCACCAGACGCGCCCGACGGTGTGCTCGACGCCGAGGAGGAACTGGGCTTCGGGGGCACCCGGCGGGGCGCTGACATAGCCCGACCAGGCTTCCCAGTCGCCGACCGGCCGGCGCTGCACGGCCGCGGGGTAGACGCGGCTCTTGATGGGCTTGTCGGGGCCCTCGCGGAAGTTCAGGAAGAAGCTCAGCGCCGAGTCGGGCACGGACGCATCGCGCTTGAAGTGCACGGTGATGCGGTAGTAGATGCCCGGATCGAACTTCCCGATGCCGGCCAGGGCGAACCCGCGGTCACCGGCGTCCACCGCGGTCATCCGCAGGGACTGGCGCCCATGCTGGACGACTTCGCGGTCCAGCTCCATCCGCGTCCGGGACTCACTGGGCCAGAACCCCCAGTCCAGCTTCTCGTTCTCGAAGTCCTGGTTCGGGTACAGGGCGACGACTTCGCCGGGGGGAGGGCCGGCCAGGCCCTGGGCCACCGCCACGCCGACAGCGGTCATCAACAGCGAGAGGCAGAGCACGCGCATCGCGACCATCATCCACTCCTCCGATCCATCGGGCCGACGTTACAACCGGCCGACCGGGAAGCCGGCCCCACCTACCAACTACCGCCGCTCCCGGTGGGCCAGGAAATACTCGATGTAGCGGTCCATCATGTCGGCGGGGATGTTGGCGGGGAGATGGTTCCCCACCGCCCAGATCAGCCCCTTGCACTTGTGCGACATCTCGAGCGTGCGGTCCATCGTCGCCTTGACCTTCTCCCACGGGGCGAACGCCATGTCGCGGCAGTCGACATCACTGCCGATCAGGCAGTGCGAGCTACCGAAGCGCTCGACCATGAAGCCAAACTCGACCATCGGCTCGAAGAAGAAGCCATCGGCTCCTGCGGCGGCGATGTCCTCCGCGAACTCCGTGAAGTTGCCGTCGGAGATGAAGAGCACCTTCTTGCCGGCGGCATGTAGTGGCTTCCACAGCTCCCCAAAGTTGGGGATGATCACCTTGCGGTAGATGTCCGGGTTCATGAACGCACCCTCGGTCCACACGAAGTCATCATGCTGGATGATGACTTCGGCACTGGTCTGTGCCCAGGCATTCATGTGGTGCTGGGTGAAGCGGAAGAAGCGCTCGAGCACCGGCTCGATCTTCGCTCGGTCGGCGCAGGCCTCCAGGAACATGTCCCAGCCGAAGGCGGCGATGCAGCCGGAGACGGTGGAGCGGTAGTAGCCGCCACAGGTGAGTTGGTTGGGCCAGGCGACGCGGGCGTCCTGCACGATCTTCTCGTAGGCTGCGACCTGTTCGTCGAAGTCGGGCAGGCCGTACTCGGCCACGGGGTCGAAGGCCCAGACCTCCTCGACGGTCTTGAACGGGCAGACCTGCGGTTGGCGCAGATCGCTGCCATCGGCGGCATACACCGCATGGCCCATGTCGGTGGCGCGGCCGCGGGCGCCCCAGTCGGCATGCAGGCCATCATTGGTGCCCCACTGCAGGTCGAAGCCCCACAGGTCGCACATCTTCACCATCTGCTCGTGGCCGTCGGGCAAGCCGGTCTTCGCGCGCACGTACTCGTGGTGGTAGCCCAGGCTGTAGTCGGTATGCGCGATGCGTGGGGTGGGCCTCAGGTGGATCGTGTCCAGCGCCAGTTGTCTGCTCATAGCGACTCCTTTGTCTGTACCGTGGTCATGCCGTGGTAGGAGCGGTCACCTGCTCGTTGCCGTTGTCCCTGCCGTGGTAGGAGCGGTCCCCTGACCGCGAGCCGTTCGCCGTTGTCGTTGTCGTTGTCCCTGCCGTGGTAGGAGCGGTCCCCTGACCGCGAGCCGTTCGCCGTTGCCGTTGTCGTTGTCCCTGCCGTGGTAGGAGCGGTCCCCTGACCGCGAGCCGTTCGC
>CAZIWQ010000114.1:3518-11107 GCA_964542355.1 uncultured Armatimonadia bacterium | reverse complement strand
ATACCTCCCCGAGTGGGGAGTTGTGGGGCAGTCGTGAGAACCGCCTGTACCGGCTCAACGCACTGACCGGGGAGGTGTTGCAGCAGGTGCTACTCACCTGCCAGGGCACCCCCCTGGAGTGCGCCCTGATCGCCTTCACGTTCCGGCCCGATGGCCAGGTCTATGTGGGCGAGGCGCGCGCCGCCGGCCCCAACCGGCTTTACGTCGGCAGCCCGACGACGGGCCAGTTGACGCTGATCGGGGACTTCACAGGCACACCCGATGGTGGCATGTACGGCCTGGAGCATGCGGAGGGCGTCTTGTATGGTACCTACTATGGCGGTCTATACAGCATCAATCCGACCACTGCGGTGGCGACGGTCGTCGTGCCGGACCTCGAGATCTGGGATCTCGACTGGGGACCAGACGGGGTCATGCGCGGCACCGATGCCGCGGGCACGATCCATGAGATCGACCTGGCGGGCGGGTCGACCACCCCGGTTGGCACCGTTGCGAGCAGCTTCGGGATCGCCTCCGGGGCCGGCGAGGCCCCGCCATACCTCATCGGGGGCCGCGTGACGCGCGGCGGCCGGCCACTGCCGGGCGTTACACTGGCGCTCACCCCCTCGGGTGAGACCACCGAGACCGATGAGGACGGCCTGTATGCCTTCACCGGTGTGGGGCAGGGCACATACACGGTCACACCAACCCCCGGCAGCTACAGGTTCCTGCCGACCTCGCGCAATGTGACGGTGCCGCCCAGCCGGGTGGACGTGAACTTCCGGGCCGTCCCTGCCGGCTCCAACTGGTCTGAGCTCCTGTACGTGGGCGGGGATGTGCCTGACCTGAACACGTACGACCTCCTGGATGACACCCTGAGCCTGGTGAAGTCACCGCGCGATCAGGTGGCATACCTGGAGGCTTCGCCGGCGGGCCTGCTGTACGGTGTGTCCGGGGCCACGCTGGTTCAGATCGACCCACTCACCGGAGAGACAGTAGGAGCGGTGACACTGGCGGAGGGCCAGGTGCCGATCGACCAGTGCCTGGGACTCACCTTCACCCCCGAGGGGCTCCTGTACGTCCTGGGCATGGCGGGCGGCACATGTAACTTGTACACGGGCGACCCGGCGAGCGGGGCTCTGACGAAGATCGCTGCGGTCACCGGAGTGGCGAGTGGCTTCCTACAAGGCCTTGAGTACGCCTGCGGCAACCTGTATGCCTGCTCGAGCCAGGGCGGGCTGTACACGGTGGCCGCCGGCAGCGGTGCGGCGACACTCGTTGCCGGCGGCACCGGCGCAAACGACCTGGACTTCGGCCCCGACGGCATCGTGCGGGGCACCGGGCCGGCGACGCAGGACCTGTGGGAGATCGACCTCACCACCGGCGCCATGGCCAAGATCAACCCGGCGCCGCTGGGCAAGTCGGTACGGGGCCTGGCCTCGGGGGTCGACGGGCCCACTGCCCCCGCGCCGAGCATCACCGGCATCACACCGCACACGGGCCCCAACACGGGCCCCCTGGACATCACGAACCTGGCGGGCAGTGGCTTCGTGCGGTCGGCCTTTGTCAGGCTGCAGCGCGGGGCCGCGGAGATCCGAGCCACCAACGTGGTGGTGACACCGACCAAGATCACTTGCACCTTCGACCTGACAGGCGCGGCCGTGGGCAAGTGGGACGTAGTGGTCACCAATCCCGATGGCCAGACCGGGCGGCTCGTCGAAGGCTTCCTCGTTACCCAGCCGGTGGTCACTACGCTCGTGGTGGCCAACGTCGGTGGACGGCCGGGACAGACCGTCAACCTGCTGGCCACCCTTACCGCCGGTGGTGCGCCGGTGAGCGGCCAGCCCATCGCATTCAATATCGGCGGTGTGCCGGCGGGCAGCGCGAATACCGGTACCGGGGGCGTCGCGTTGCTGCCACACGCGATCACCGAGGCCGTGGGCTGGTACCCGGTCGAGGCCAGTTTCGCCGGCGACGGCGACCTGCTGCCCGCGTCCGGGACGGGTACGCTGGCTGTCGGGATCCCGCTCGAGGTATGGGTGAACCTGACGTGGACCGGGCCCGCCAACTGCGGGGGGCATGCCTGGCAGTACGATGCCTTCAGCAAGATCCAGGACGGCGTGGGAGCGGTGGCCGACGGGGGCGTCGTCCACGTGGCGGATGGTACATACTCCGAGAACGTGGTCATTGCCAAGCCGGTCACGCTGGACGGGGCCGGGAGCACCACCACGACGGCGATCGCGCCACCCGCCGGCGATGGCATCACCCTCAATCCGGGGTCCCAGGGCACCGTGATTGGCGGGGTGCGACTGGTGGGGACCGGACGCGGCATCCTGATCAACGGGGTTGCCGGCACTCCCATCATCGTGCGCAACTGCTTCTTCACGGCGGGCCTGAGCGAGTTCATTCGGCTCCAGAGCGTAGCTACGGTCAATGTCGATGCGCGCACCGGGAACGCCTTCGAGGGCGCCGCCACGGACGCTGCCATCGAGGCGAAGGTCTGGCACCAGGCGGATGATGCCGCACTGGGCTTCGTCAACTGGGGCCAGGGTCCCCAACTGACGACACTGCTGCGGGTCGACAACGTCACGCGGACAGCGGGCAGGACCGCCCAGCTCAGTGCGCGCCTCTCGGCGGGCGGTGCGCCGTTGTTCAACTACACGCTCAACTTCAGTGTCGGTGCCTGGAGCGGCAGCGCCGTTACTGACGCCACTGGCACCGCGCGCATCTACTACGTCGTCACCCAGGCGCCGGGTGTCTACCCCGGCCTGATCCAGTGTGCTTTTGGCGGCACGGCGGTCTACCAGCCGTGTACGGGCACGGGGACACTGACGGTGACACCGGCCTACCCCACCTCAATCCACATCCGGGAGCGCGACCGCACGCTGATCGCCGGCCAATCCCAGACCTACCACGTGGACGCGGATACCGGCGAGGATGTCACGAACCAGTGCCGGCTGTACGTCTCGGTGCAGGGCGGTGGAACCTGGAGCGGCAACACCTACACTGCGGAGAAGGCCGGCCCGTGGGTAGTGTCGGCGGTGCACGACGCGATCACTGACGACACGCTGCTCACGGTGGACCACGCAGCAGCCGAGGCCGTGCAGGTCTTGCCGCCGTTCGCCCAGATCACTGCCGGAGCGCTGCAGGTCTACACGGTGCGGGGCACCGACCACTACGGCAACACCTGGGACCAGGCGATCCCCGCGGCCGACTGGACAGTGAGCGTGGTTGGCGGCGGGACGCAATCCGGGGCGTTCGACGATGCCAATACGTACCACTCGGTTGCAGGGGATAACAACAAGCAGTTGAGCATCGTGGGCAAGCTAGGTGCCTTGAGCAGCGCGCCGGTCACGCTGGCGCTGTCGGGGGGGGGGCCGGGCTTCACCCTGGCGTGGGACCGCGACACCCAGGGGTTCTACCTCTGTGCCGACCCGACGAACCCACAGACTGGTACGCCGGTGCCGGCGAGTGGCACCTACCTCGTCCATGGACAGACGGTGGTGGTGAGCGTGACCGGCGGCCTCCAGGATCAGACCGCGGCGATCACCAACTGCGCGCGTGCTGCGACACTGCGGGTACGCTGGTACCTCAACGGCGGGGTACTGTACCGGGTGTATGAGACGAGCACTATCGCAGGAGTGGCGACAAAGTCGAACTGGACGCTCGGACAGACGTTCACAGGTCTGACGCACACGCCGGGTGGCTACAGTGCCGGGCCGCCGCCGACGTGGGCGACCCTGGCCGGCGGGGCCGCGAACCAATAGGTAGTCGCAGACGGAGGTGGCACGTCGGGGGGACGCACGCGGGTGTGAATGCCGTCGCGAATGGCACCAACATCATGAGTGGCGGAGCCGTGCCGGCAATGCGGACAGGCACGGCCAGGGCCGCGAGGAGAATGACGGTAGGATGGCAAGACCAACGCTGCGTATCGCGTTCCCGGCAGTGCTGTTCGTCGCGTGGGCAGTGGCCTCCAGTTGTGCGGCCGTGCCAGCCGATCAGGGTGTGCCCGCGGCGGGGCGCAACCACACCGGCGCCCCTCCTCCGTACTACCGGATCGTGGACTTGGGGCCGAGCGGTGTGGATAGCGAGGCCTCTGCCATCAGCGACAACGGGTACATCGCCGGATGGGTGGCAGTCGGGGCACCTCCGGGCGTCTTCCATGCGATGCGGTGGCAGTGGAGTGCCGCGGGCCTGGCATCCGTTGATCTTGACCTCGGGCCGGGCTCGCGGGGTATGGACGTGAACAACGCGGGGGTTGTGGTTGGGAACGTGGACTGGGAGATCCAGACCCGCACGGCGTTCTACTGGAACGGAACGGGTCACCAGATCGGCGGCCTCGGCGCCGAGGCGTGGGGCGTGAACGATGCGGGAGTTGTTGTGGGGTCACCGGCCAATGGCGACCCGTGGTACATGTGGACGCTGGCGGGGGGGATGCAGTTGATGCCTGTGCTGGGCGGCTGGGCGGCAACAGGCTTCGACATCAACGGTGGCGGCCAGGCAACCGGCACGAGCTGGGTCAGTGGGCACGACAGGGCCTTCTTCTGGGATGGCAGCAACATCTCCGACATCGGGACCCTGGGCAGTGGCCACTTCGCCTATGGAAATGGCATCAATGCCGCGGGGCACGTCTGCGGGTTGAGCACCTATGCGGACGACGACCAGCACGCGCACGCCTTCCTGTGGGACGGCGCCCAGATGCACGATCTCGGTACGCTGGGCGGAACGGACAGCGCGTGCGATCATCCCGGCCATGGGATCAACGATCAGGACTCTGTTGTTGGCTGGGCCCACGATCCGGATGGTGCCACGAAAGCCTTCCTCCATTTCGCTGGCACGATGTACGACCTGAACGTACTCGCCCTGGACAAGGCCGGCTTTGACAGCCTGGTGACGGGGCTCGACATCAACAACAATGGCTGCATCGTCGGGTGGGGTGACAAGCAGGGCACGCGCCACGCGTTCCTGGCAGTGCCGTCGCTCATTACCACCCTCGTGGTGCCGAACGTCGGCGGACGACCGGGACAGACCGTCAACCTGCTGGCGACTCTCACCGCCGACGGTGCACCGGTGAGCGGCAAGCCCATCGCGTTCACAGTGAACGGAGTGCCGGCGGGTAGCGCGACCACGGGTGTGGGGGGCGTCGCGTCGCTGCCGTACGCGATCGCCGAGCCCGTAGGCACGTACCCGATTGGTGCGAGCTTCGCTGCGCAGGCGAATCTGCTACCCGCGTCCGGAACCGGCACGCTCATTGTCGGGATCCCGCTCGAGGTATGGGTGGACGCGACGTGGACCGGACCGGACAACTGTGGGGGGCACACCTGGCAGTATGATGCCTTCCGCAAGATCCAGGACGGCGTGGATGCCGTCGCCGACGGGGGCATCGTCCATGTGGCGGATGGCACGTACCCGGAGCGAGTGAGGATCGCCAAGCCGATCACCCTGGACGGGGCCGGCAGCGCCACTACGACGACGATCGCCCCACCCTCCCGCGATGCCATCACCCTCAATCCGGGGTCAGAGGGCACCGTCATCAGCGGGGTGCGGCTGGCAGGGACGGGACGCGGCATCCTGATCTATGGGGTTGCGGGCACTCCCATCGCTGTGCGTGACTGCTTCTTCACTGCGGGCCTGAGCGAGTTCATCCGGCTCACCAACATGGCCACGGTCGATGTGGACGCGCGCACCGGGAACACGTTCGAGGGCGCCCCCACCGACAACGCCATCGAGGCGAGGGTCTGGCATCAGCTCGATGACGCCGCTCTGGGCTTTGTCGACTGGGGTCAGGGGCCCCTGGTGACGACACTGCTGCAGGTGGACAACGTGACGCGGCCCACGGGCAAGACCGCTCAGCTCAGTGCGCGACTCTCGGTGGGCGGGGCCCCGCTGATGGGCCGCACACTGGCCTTCACTGTTGGCGGCTGGTCCGGCAGCGCTGTCTCCGACGCCAGTGGCATCGCGCGCATCTACTACACCGTCACCCAGGCGCCGGGGGTCTACCCCGGCCTGATCCAGTGCGCCTTTGCCGGTACGGCAGTGTACCAGCCATGCACGGGTACAGGGACTCTGACAGTGACGCGGGGCTACCCCAGCTCGATCCACATTCGCGAGCGCGACCAGACGCTGATCGCCGGTCAGTCTCAGACGTACCACGTGGACGCCGATACCGGCGAGGACGTCACCAACCAGTGCCTGCTCTACGTGTCGGTGCAGGGCGGCGGGACGTGGAACGCCAGCACCTACACGGCGGAGAAGGCCGGTCCATGGGTAGTATCGGCGGTGTACGACGCGATCGCCGACGACACGCTGCTCACGGTGAACCACGCGACAGCCGAGGCCGTGCAGGTGTTGCCGCCGTTCGCCCAGATCACTGCCGGAGCGCTGCAGGTCTACACGGTGCGGGGCACCGACCACTACGGCAACACCTGGGACCAGGCGATCCCCGCGGCCGACTGGACAGTGAGCGTGGTTGGCGGCGGGACGCAATCCGGGGCGTTCGACGATGCCAATACGTACCACTCGGTTGCAGGGGATAACAACAAGCAGTTGAGCATCGTGGGCAAGCTAGGTGCCTTGAGCAGCGCGCCGGTCACGCTGGCGCTGTCGGGGGGGGGGCCGGGCTTCACCCTGGCGTGGGACCGCGACACCCAGGGGTTCTACCTCTGTGCCGACCCGACGAACCCACAGACTGGTACGCCGGTGCCGGCGAGTGGCACCTACCTCGTCCATGGACAGACGGTGGTGGTGAGCGTGACCGGCGGCCTCCAGGATCAGACCGCGGCGATCACCAACTGCGCGCGGGCCGGCACACTGCGGGTACGCTGGTATCTCAACGGCGGGGTCCTGTACCGGGTCTATGAGACAAGCACCATCGCGGGAGTGGCGACGAAGTCGAACTGGACGCTTGGCCAGACCTTCACGGGTCTGACGCACACGCCGGGTGGCTACAGCGCCGGGCCGCCGCCCACGTGGGCGACACTCACCGGCGGGGCCGCGAACCAGTAGGGAGGTCACGGACAGAGGCGGCACGTCGGGGGTTGTGTAAGCGGATGCAGAAGGCGCTCCCGGAGGGCCGGCAGAACCCTCCGGGAGCTACGGGTGTAGCACCATCGTCGCTGCGATGGGGGCGCAGGGCGCCCTCGGGGGCGCCATCGGATCTGGGTAAGCGCCTCGCAACGGGGCGTACGGGTGTAGCACCATCGTCGCTGCGATGGGGGCGCAGGGCGCTCTCGGGGGTGCCATCGGACCCGGGTAAGCACCGCGCAGCGGGGCTTAGGAAGCCCGCACCCACGCCACGGGATCGTCACTCGAACACGATCACCTTGAAGTCGTGCCTGGCGAGGGTGATGGTGGCCTGGCCGGGACCCGGACTCGCCACGGCCTCCCCGGTCTCGAAGTCGCGGGGCCGGACCGGGGCGGGCAGGCCGAGCCGCGCCAGGTCCGCCGTCAGGGTGCAGGCGCCCCCCGCCCCGTAGTCGGTGACCACTGTGATGGCGCGCGGGCCGCGCGCCATCACGATCGACCGCGTCTCACCCCCCTCGACCCGTAGCGGGTACCCCTCGTCCCAGTAGAAGATGCTTCCCATCGAGCCCGCGGTCAAGCGCCTGTCC
>CAZIWQ010000114.1:0-3508 GCA_964542355.1 uncultured Armatimonadia bacterium | reverse complement strand
GTCCCAGTAGTTGAAGACGTGGCAGTCTGCGCCCCCAGAGCCGAAGTCGAACAGCTTCTTGTACAGATCATAGTGGAACGCCGGCTGCCAGTCCCACACCCGCAGCTCGTGCACCAGGCACACGCCCAGGCGCGTGCGCATGGTATGAGCATAGGCCGGGTCCTTGGCGTCATACCAGCCGCCGGCGAGGATGAGCGGGATGTTGCCGCACTGGCGCCCAATCGTCTCCGCCACCGTCAGGTCGGGGGCAAAGCGGTCCTGGAAGTCGCGCTTGCCGTACTGCCACTCCCAGTCCAGATTGATGTTGGCGAACGCCAGGATGGGCACGATGTTGGTGTTGGTCATGTGGGCGACGTTGGCGAACACGGGGCGTCCCATCTCGTTGAACAGCACGGCCGTGCGACGGATCAGGTCGCGCATCGCCCACAGACCCATGGCCGGGTGCACGCGGCCCTTCTCATCGATCCACGCCCCGCCGGCGACGGTATCGAAGTTCGAGGCCATGTAGATGTTGTCCCAGTAGATGCCGTCGAAGCAGCTCATCATCTCGCGATAGTGCCACATCCAGGCGTCCTGCAGGCTCAGCACGGTGCAGATCTCGTAGGCCAGCCCACCACTGGTGGAGCGCTTGTGGTAGGGGAAGTGCACCCACTCGTCCTGGAAGGTGGGCCATTCGGCCATCTGGTAGCCCATGCCCCGCGGGTTCGTGTAGGGGGTCCACAACCACCCCTGGGAGCGAGCGGTGCCGGCGGCCGAGCGCATCCCGGCCTGAACGTGGATATCCAGGCTCTTCCAGCGCTCGCTGCCGGGCTCGGCGTAGGGACGGTTCCCCTCCACCCACTGCTTCACAAAGGCCTCATCGTACTCACCGCTGTCGCGGGCGCGAGAGAACGCCGCGTAGATCGACAGATCATGGTCGCGGGGGTACATGTCGAAGTCCAGGCACCCGTAGTAGTAGCTGGCGCCGACGATGGAGAAGGGCTGGACGGGGGGGGCCTCGTAGTGCCGCGAGATCCAGCGACGCCAGTTGACCGGCTGCTCCGGCATCGGCTTGGCCGGCGTGGCCTGGAGGCCGAACTCAATCTCCCGCGGCTGAGCCAGCGGAGTGGGGCGCGTGACGAAGTTGAGACGCAGCAGGAGCAGCTCGCCGCGTCGCTCCAGCTCGACCGTCGGCGTCGTTTCATCCAGGCTCCACCCCCGGTCGGAATCCGCGCAGTAGGCCAGACCCCGCTCCCCGCCACCCAGCCACACGTAGGGGTAGAACGTGCCCACGATGTCCGTCTTGTTGGCCTTCGAGGAGTCCCAACAGGGGCCCTCACCGGCCGGTGTCTTGCCAGCATAGTTGAAGCGCAGGCCGTCGCCACACGCATGCATGTACGGCATCTGTGTGCCGTCGAGCGGGATCTCGAGGCTCAGGCGGCTGATCTCCCCCTCGGGTGCCGGCGCCAGCGCCAGGCGGACCTTCGCCAGCCCGTCATAGTCCCACTCGGAGCGGACGGTGGCGTTGAGCGGCCCCGCACTGAAGCGTCCGACGGTGACGGCGCGGTGTGGTTTGGCCTCGGCGATCTGCACGCCCCCGGGAGTGACGGTCTGCTCCTGACCGCCGGCCCACACCCGCCAGCGCATCGGTCCTTTGAGTAGCGGGCGGCCGAGGCTGACCACCTGGTCCCAGGCACCGCCGGACCCCAGCGTGTGCTCGCGCAGCACGGTCGCGAGCGTCTGCCCGCGCACCGCGATGGGGGTGAACGGGGCGATCACGCGCTCCGACAGGCCAAGCTGATTGTGCTCCCACGGGAATACCCGCCGCTGGTAGGTACCAGTGACCGGGTCGGTCGGGACGCCGGCCCCACCCTCCAGGCGGACGCGCACCTCGTAGTCGCCCGCCGCTAGCTCGGGGGTGTCCAGCAGGGCTTCCGCGCGGTAGTTGTCGAACGCGAGATGGTGGCTCACGAGTGGGGTCGCGACCCCCTGCTTCACCAGGCTGAGCTCGGCGCCGGTCACCTTGTCGCGCGACCCGAGAGCCTCGATGGTCACGCGGGCCTTGAGCTTGCGGTAGGAGGGGTAGACGCTGTACTGCAGCACTACGGCCTGACGGTCCTGGACGCTGAGGGTCCAGCGCTCGGCCGGGCGCTGCAGGGCCCACGTGAACTCGCGCAGGTAGAGACCGCGGGCGTCGTCGGCGGAGGTGACGCGGATCACGGTACGGTGGCCACCCTCGGGCCCGCCGTCGGGTGGCTCGAACACGATCGGGGTCTGCTCACCTGGCGCCACCGAAAGCTCGCGTGAGAACTCCGCGGGCGGGTTGCGGCTCCAGGTGTCGGAGAGGAAGACCTTCACCGGCAGGGCGGCGGCACCCGGATTGGCCACCCACAGCTCCAGGCGTGGCTTACCGTCACCGCGCAGCCCGCGTACCTGCACGACCGCGGCACCGGGGGTGAAGCGGATGCGCGGCATCGTGGCGACATCCTCATACGGCGCCCGGGCACTCTCCCAGCGACTCTGATCCCACTCGCGCTGCCAGTTGCGGCAGATCCGCAGGCCCCACGGGTGTGCCAGGTCCTCGGCGGTGGCGCCGATCGCGCGGAACGGGATCGCCATCTCCACCTCCCACCAGCCGTCGGCGAGCCGGCTCTGATACTGCCAGTCCTTGAGGCGCCAGGTGACGTTGATGGGGTTCTGCGGGGTGCCCTCATCGAAGGCCCGGTCGAACATCGCCCCCCGGGCATTGACGATCAGATGGAAGTAGCGCCGATCTCCGATCGTCGCCCCGACATGGGGATGGATGACGAGCTCGATTGAGTCGTCGTGGAGGGCGGCGACGATATCACGGTCACCGTCCGGGACGGCCCGGGTCAACAGCTCCCCGTCGGGGGGGAGCTCGGACTTGAGCGCAAGGTACAGGTGGCCCTGGTCCGCGCCCGCCCAGAACATCGCCTCGCGGGCACACAGGAGCAGGTTGTGCTGGCTGCACAGACCGTAGCTTTGCATCGCGCCCGCCCACTCGCTCCCCTCGATCTTGCCGTCGATGGTGGGTGCGGTCGGCATGAGCGGGAGTGTCACTTCGGGGCGCGCCATGTCGGCGGCCACGCAGGGGCCGACTGTGGCGAGCAACAGAGCGACTACCGTCAGGTGCGAGCCTCCCATGGGCCAACCTCCGGTCGGGCAAGAGATGAGATCCCCAACACCGCAGCCACGCTTGTCATCCTGAGGAGCGTATGCGGCTTCGCAGAAGCCGCAGCGACGAAGGATCACACTCCGCAAGCAAGCGCCTTCGGCTGATGCTGATCCTTCGCCAGAAGACCGCTGCGCGGTCTGGGCTCAGGATGACAGGCAGGCGGAACGACGCGAAAAGCAGCGACGCCCGCATCGCAGCGGCTACGGTGCTACACCTGTAGGCGCTGCAACCTGCGGGTCCCAACCTGCGTCATGCGATGACGCCCCCGAGAGCACGGTACGCCCGCATCGCAGCGGCTACGGTGCTACACCTGTAGGCGCTGCAACCTGCGGG
>CAZIWQ010000113.1:0-11139 GCA_964542355.1 uncultured Armatimonadia bacterium | reverse complement strand
GGCTGGGTGGCGTGCGCTCCTCGGAGCGCACGCCGACCGCCCTGCGGGCGGGACCGCACGCGCTTCGCGCGTGACGGCGAACACCCACGGCTCCGCCCGACAAGAGTGTCGGGCGTGCCGGTCGCGTCCCGTCACTACGGGTGCGGGAGTCAGAACTCGTTGCGGACGCGCTGCGGCGTCCCCTGGGCGATCGAGTCGATGACCGCCCAGCATGTCGCGATGGTCTTGGCCCCATCGACCCCGTCGATCAGCGGGGTCTTGTCGTTGATGACGCAGTCGACGAAGTGGCCGAGCTCATTGGCGATGGCCTTGGCCATGGTGGCCTTGGGGTAGGTCAGCCCCTTGTGGTAGCCGGTCTGGCGCAGCGCAAGCTGGGCGGTGTCGCGGGTGTTGTCGCCGGCGATGGTGCCGTTGGTGCCCCAGACCTCGCACTCGATGTTGTAGGGGCGCGGGCAGCCGGAGGAGTTCATGATGCGCCCGATGACGCCGTTCTTGAACTTGACGTTGGCGATGATGTGGTCCTCCCACTGCTGCTGGGGGATGTTGAAGTGGTTCCCGTAGGCGTGGACCTCCTCGACATCGCCGCCGAGCCAGCGCGCGAGGTCGACGGCATGGCAGGCACCGCCGACGAACGGGTGCCGCTTCGCCGGATCCCAGCGCCAGCCATCGAAGCCCGGGATCACCTCGTAGTTGTGGATGTAGCTGGTCTCCACGTAGTACGGGCTGCCGAGGGTCCCGTCCTCACACCACTGTTTCACCTGGGCGAAGAACTCGTAGAAGCGGCAGACGTGGGCCACCATCAGCTTGAGGTGGTTCTCGCGGGCGACGGTGACCATGTCCTCACACTCGGCGACGTTGAGGGCCATCGGCTTCTCGACCAGCACATGCTTGCCGGCCTGCAACGCCGCGACGGTCTGCGGGTGGTGCAGGTAGTCGGGCGTCGTGATCGAGAGGATGTGCACATCGTCGCGGGCGATGATTTCGTCGAAGTCGGTCGTGGCGAACGGTACGTCGAACTCGCGCTTGGTCTTCGCCAGCAAGTCCTCGTCGAGGTCGCACACCGCGACGAGGTCGGCGCCCTTGAGTGCGCGGGCGTTCTGGAAGTGCGCGTAGCCCATCTTCAGACCAATCACGGCAATGCCGAGTGTGTCCATCGCTACCTCTCCTTGGGGCACAGCGGGGTTGGCGGTCGCTATGTCAGGTGGGTCCCCATCGGTCCGGGGATCCCTTACGGGCTGCCGGGAACAACCGTCACACGTTCGCGGGACTGGATGCTCTCGCCGGTGCGGGCGGTCACCGTGACGTGCCATGTCAGGTCCTGTACGGTCTTCGTTGCTGCGACGGGGACAGTGAAGTGCCAGCGATCGGAGGGGCGACAACGCCCGCGCACGGTGCCGGACTTGTCGCCCTGCACATAGTCGAGGGTCGGTACCGTGCCCGGCCTGGCCTGCGGCACGGTGACGGCGATGGCGGCCTGGCGCGCGCGGGCGGGAAGTGTCGCCGGCGCGGACCACTCCTCGAAGCAGCACTGGCCGGACTTCTCGGTGAGTGTGATCTCGCGCCAGTCATCGCCGGGCTGAACGAAGCAGACCTGCTCGCTCTTGCGGTAGCAGTAGCCGCGCTTGTCGCCGGCGGCGACCTCGGCCTCGGACAGGGCCGGTAGCTTCTTGTCGGCAACCACGACCTCGTCGGGCGGACCGACCTCGAACCGCAGCACGGTCCCCGCCGGCAGGCGATCGCCCCAGGCGCGAAACACGACATCCTCGCCGCGACGGCCACAGCTCAGGTGAGTGACCGCCCCGCGCCGCCGCCAGTCGAAGGTGGCCGTGCCGACCTGGTGGGGTGGCATGATCTCGATGGCGCGGATCGTGCGCTCGCGCAGCGGGGTCCCCACATTCAGGGCGCCGTCGAGCTTGAGCGGCACCATGGCCCCCTCGCGCAGGTAGATCGGCAGATGGGTGAGCGGCGCCTGGGCCTCGCACCACACCGGCCCATCGTAGCGGCTGCCGTCGATGAGGTCCATCCAGATGCCGGCCGGCAGGTACACCCGCCGCTGGGTACCGGGAGTGCACACGGGGGCGACCAGCACGCCGGGGCCGAGCAGGAACTCGTCCTCGACACTCGCGGCCGTCGTGTCGGCGGGGTACTCCCAGGCCAGTGACCGCGCCATCGGCGCGCCGGTCTGCTCGGCCTCCAGCGCCAGCGTGGCCAGGTAGGGGAGGAAGCTCTCGCGCATCCAGCCATGGGTGCGGACCGCCTGGATGGCGCTATCGCCCAGCAGCCACGGTTCGGGGCGGGCGGCGCTGCAGAGCTGCAGCAGCGGGCTGAGGGCCCCGAGCTGCACCCAGCGGATGTAGAGCTCACTCGAGGGCGGATCGCCGAGCACGATAGTACCCGGGATGTCATAGCCGAGGTAGGGGAGGCCGCTCCAGCCGGCGGCCAGCATGCCCCGCAAGTCACGCTGCAGGTACTCCCACGACGCGGTCGAGGTTCCGGCGGCGGCGAGGGCACTTGTCTGGAGACCGGCCCAGCCGCGCGCGGAGCTCAGCACCGCCTCGCCCGCGGTCTTCTCGCGCAGATAAGCCGCGGTGAGGTGGGCGAACTGTGACCAGTAGAGGTTGTGTGTGCGGGCCGCGGGGGCAGGTGTCGCGAAGGCACTCCGGGCATGCGGCGCGGTGAGACCGGTGCCCGGCTCTCCCGTGAGCCCGTTGAGCAGCCCATCCACGCCCAGCTCAAGCAGGGGGGCGTAGAGCTGGTTCCACCAGGCCACGGCGCGCGGGTTGGCGACGTCCAGCCAGCCCGGTCGCGGCGGCTGCGCCGCAGCGCCGGCGGCGGGCTCGTCCGGTCCCGCAGTCAGGAAGCTCTGGCGCCGACCTGGCTCGTAGTTGGGGTCTCCGGTGGCCAGATACGGCTGGTTGCCCACCAGCAGCTTCCAGCCATACGAGTGCAGCTCGCGGATCATGGCGCCGGCGGCGGGGTACTTGACCGCGTCGAAGGCGTGGGCGGAGGCCCCGTGCCAGTTGCGGAGCGCCACCGCGGACAGGGGGAGGTCGAGCGCCCGCCAGCGGCGGGCCACCTCCAGCACCTGCCGCTGGGACGACCAGGCGGTGGACCCCAGCCAGGGCCCCAGGGCCCATGTCGGGGGGGCGGCGGGGAAGCCGGCGACCTGGCAGTACTTGCGCATCAGCTCGCCCCAGCCGTCGCCGGACCACACGTAGAGCGAGAGCTCCGGCGCACGGACGGTGATCGCGACCGCCGGCTCGCCGGAGAGATCGAACTCGGCCTCAGCGCCCCCGGACAGCCACAGGCCGTAGCCTCCCGCGCTGAGGAGCATGGGCACGGGCAGGGCGGTCTGCTCGGCAAGGCGACAGTCGCCGGTGTCGACCCACGACATGGCGCGAGTGCCGGCGCGGTTGACCTTCCCATCGCCGGCGCCGAGGCCGAACAGGGGGCCGGAGCGGGTGGCCGCCAGCCGGCAGCGCACGCGATCGGCCTGGAAGTCAAAGCGCAGCAACGGCAGGCCTGCGGTATGTACCGTCCCCGGCCCAACCTGTGCCGACCCGGGAGTCGCGGGGGCCCGGGGGGCGGGGCCCAGCGAGATCCGCAAGACCCCCGCGGCGGCCGCCTCGAGCGCCAGGTGGCAGGTCTTGTCTCCCGCGGTCCAGGTCCATGTGCCGGCGGCGCCCGGCACGGAGTGCTCCCACGCCGTCCAGTCGCCCTCGGCACAGGCACCCGACACGCTCACGGCCAGCACGGCGACCCACCAGCGCGCACGGCCGGCGCGCCGCAGCCCCAACCTGAGCAGCCCATCAGCGAGTTTCATGGCAGGCTCCACACAGTCTGTATCGGTAGGGCCGCACCGCTGTGCGGTCTTCCGGCGAAGGATCCGCTAGACGCGAAGGCTCCTGTGAACGAGACGAGATCCTTCGTCGCTACGGCTTCTGCGAAGCCGCATGTGCTCCTCAGGATGACATCGCCGGGCGTCACTGCCCGGGCGCGGGCGCCTTCGGCTCCGCGGCCGGGGGTTGCGGTGGCGCCAGCGGTGTCGGCTTGTTCTGGTCGCTGAGCACCATCGTCAGGGCGAAGTCGGCCTTCGTCCGCAGCTCGCCCGGGCGCAGCGCGAGGGGGGCCGGCTTGGCCGACAGGGCAGTCGCATCGATGCCCAGGAAGCCGAGCTCGTCTCCCGGGCCGCTCGTGCCATCGCCGTCGACGTCGCGGATCGCCATCAGGTAGTAGCTTGCCGGGGACAGCCCGAGACAGAAGCTACCATGCGCGTCGGTGCGAACGATGGCATGCAGTTCGGTGAGCTGCTCGTCACCGTACGCCCGCACGGCCACGCCGGCCTGGGGTTGACCGTGGCGCGTGAGCGTACCGGTGACAATCGCCGGCAGGGCGGCGGTGTTGATGCGGGGGCCGAGCACGGCGCCGTCGCCGGAGCGCAAGCGCCCGTCACCGGCCATCGCCCACGCCAGGTCAAGCGTCAGGTTCGGCAGGGGCTTGTCCGCGGTGAGCTTCACACTCGGGAGCGAGGCGCCCATCGCGGGCTCGTAGTCAAGGGCGGCGATCAGATCACCGCAGTCGATGGCCGCCGAGTCGTTGAGGTTCTCGACGGCGATGAGTTGATACGTCCCCGGCACCGCGGTGAGCTCGAACGCCCCGTCCGCACCCAGCGCGACGGCACGGGGCGGGAAACGTGGTGCCAGTGGCATGAGCAGCACGTAGCGCGCGACCCCGGGGTCGATGCTGCCGGTCACGCGGCCGCTGACGACCGTCTCCGTCTCGGCCGCATAGGGGCTGGGGGCCCGCAGCGCTACCGGCTCCAGGCGCTTGCCGTCCGCCGCGATCTGGAAGGCGATGGGGACGACCAGCGTCATCGCCGCGCTTCCGCGGTCGACGACGAAGGGCTGCGGCTCGGTCCGGGGATCGGTGACGCCGAAGAAGCCGATGCCGTCACCCGCGCTGGCCTTGCCGTCGCCGTCCTGGTCGGAGAAGGCCATGATGTAGTATGTTCCGGGGTCGAGCGCGAACACGATGGCACCGCCCGGCCCTCCCGTGCCGAACACATCGACGAGCTTCTTCTGCTCGCGATCGGCGTAGACACGGACGCGGGTGCGGGCGAGGTCGTGGCCTGGCCAGACCACCCGACCGACGATGGCGACGCCACGTGGCCCTTCCGGCACGCCCGTCGGGGGCGTGGTCGGCGCGGGCAAGGCGGCGTGTGTGAGAGACAGCAGCACACCCGCCAGGAGCAAGCTGAGCCTTGGTTTCATGCATATCATCCTCGAGGCGCGGCCGCACAGTCGTATTGAGGCCGCGATGCTTCGCTCCGAGGGCTGTCGCGGCCACTCACAGCCCTCTCGGCACGAGATGAGCGGCCGGCGGTGGCCTCTCGGCCGGGACCCTGGTCGGCAGGTTGGGTGGACGGAGGCTCGTGGCTTGTTAGACCACCGAACGGGCGGCTCGACTTCAGCGGGCCGGTGGTGCGGGACCGTCACCCACCCAGTACTCGAGGATCTCGACGTTGAGCGATCCGAGCGAGCGCCCGGCACCGAGGGCGGTGCGAGCGATCGCTTCGAGGTCGAGCGGCCCGTCGCCCATCCGGATATGTCCGGCGTCGACAGTGAGCTCGCCCCATGCCGAGTCCACTTCGACCCACTCGCCGATGTACAGCTCGTTCCAGGCGTGGTAGTAGAACGCGCCGTTGGCATAGGCGACGCCGGCAACGAGCTTCGCGGGGATCCCGGCAGCCGCCGCGAGTGTCCCGCAGAGGATGGCGTGCTCGGTGCAGGCGCCGCTCATCTGGTCCAGCACCTCGCGGGCGGATACCAGGCGCGGGTCGGTCCGTACCTTCCGGAGGTTGTCGTAGACCCACATCACGATCCGGGTCGTGGCCTCGCGCGCATTGGTCTCCTTGCCGATGATCCGGCGGAGACACGCCTGGATCGCGGGATCGTTGATCTGGCTGACCTCGGAGGCCGCCAGGTAGGGCGCGAAGCGCTCACCAACGATCGGGAGTGAGGCCGCGGCTCCCTCGAACGGCCGCGCCACCGTGGTGACGACCACTGCCCCGTTGCGCTCCGTGGTTGTGGACTGCCGGGGGCTCGACGGCAACGAGTCGGCAAGCGAACCGTTGCCATTGCGCATGCGGACCTTGAGCAGCTCGAGCTGCTTGAAGTTGGCGATGCGCTCATTGGTCGGGATGTCACTGGCCAGGACCAGCGGCGCCGCCGTCGCCAGGGCCTGGCTCTCCGTCGCCTGCTCCATGCTCAGGTTCAGCAGCGAAGGGGTCGCGAATGACACGAGGGTCCCGTCGACGGCGACGCAGCTAATGACCTCGACGGGCAGGCGGGAGCTGGTGGACGTGAGAACGTAGGCCCACCGCCGGTCGGGGAGACGCACCAGGTCGGTCACCTTGATCCGGTGACGATCGCACTTGCCCAGGTCCGGGTCGAAGGTCGTGAGCGTGAGCACATCCCCCACTGTCACCTGCCGGCGCATGACGGCCAGCACGAGCGAGAGGTCGGAGTCGAAGTCGTCGGGGAGGGCGATGGTCTCCCGCTTCTCCGTACCACCGGAGCGGATCGTGACCTCGGCGCTGGTGCCCCGGATGGTCACGTGTACCTCCCGCAAGCGCCCGAACTCATCACTGCGCTCGACCATCTCGCGCAGGTCGAGGTTGGCGTTATAGACCGAGGTGAGGTCGCTGGCGATCGTGAAGGGCGTGTCGGTGCCCTTCAGCTCGACCCGGGCAAGCAGCCGCTGACGAATGCGCAGCTCGGGTCCGCCCGCGGCGCGGGCGTCAATCGCAACGTTGCGGTAGGCATAGCCCACGCGCTGGTTGAGGACGGAGACGGTATACCAGGTGGTGCCGCAGAGGGAGCGGACGGCATCGATCGGGTCTGCCAGCGCCGGCGGCGCCGCCGTGGCGGCCAGTAGCGGCATCAGCGCCCACATCCGTAGAATGTGGGCGCCGCGTGGAGCACGGCGATGGTCGGTCAGCGAAGAGCGGTCCGTCATTCGTGTACCTGTCTCCTCGTTGCGGGTGTCGCGGCCGGCGGAGCGATCCGCGGCGGTCTCACGCGGGAGTATCGGCCCCGGTGCCAGCCTGCGCGGCCGCCTCCGGTGCCGTCGGCGCCGGGCCGTCGGGTGGGCGGATGAACAGGCGGCGGAAGGCGGCGACGACTTCCGGGTCGAACAAGTGGCCGGCCTCACCCAGCACCCGCTCGAGCGCTTCCTTCTGCGAGAGCCCCACCTTGCGGGAGCCGGGCTCCGGGTTCACCCAGCGTTCGTAGCGATCCACAACGGCGACGATGCGGGCGAGGCGCGGGATCCGTGTCCCGGCCAGTCCCTCGGGGAAGCCGGAGCCATCCCAGTTCTCGTGGTGGGACACGACGACCGGCAGTACCGGCTCCAGGAAACTGATTGGCTGGAGGATGCTGCGGCCGATCAGCGGGTGCATCTTGTAGAACACCTGAGTCTCCTGGGGCCCCTCCTGGGCATCCAGGAAGCCCTCGGCGACGCCGATCTTGCCGATGTCGTGCAGGATCGCGCCGAACCGGATCAGCTCGACCTCCTCGTCGCTCAGCCCCAGCGCTTTTGACAGTTGCCCGGTGAGCTCCGTCACCCGCTCGGAGTGACTATAGGTGGCCGAGTCCTTGGCCTCGATGGCGATGGTGAGAGCACGCACTGTCTCGTAGTAGCTGCGCCGCATGTCCTCGTACAGCTCGGCGTTCTCAATGGCGACGGCGGCATGGCGGGCGAAGGCCTGCAGCAGCTCGATCTCGCGCGGGTGGAACCGGCGCCGGCGCTCGGAGTACATGCGAATCACCCCCAGCGTCTCGTCCTTGCTCACGAGCGGGACGCTGACGACGGCATAGATCCCCTCGCGCTTGGCCTCCTCCGGGTACTGAAAGCGGGGATCGGTGCTGGCGTCGGAGATCTGCACGATGCGGCCCTCGAGCACGGCCTGGTCCATGGGACTGGAGGGCAGCGAGACGGGCCCCTTCTGCGCGTAGTCCTGACTGAGGCCGTACTGGGCCGCCAGGTCCAGCTCCTTCGTCTCGCGGTTGAGCAGGCGGATGGCGCACGCCTTCACGTCCATTACCTCGACGGCCTGCTCGGCGATCAGTCGCAGGACCTCGCGGATGCGCAGCGTGGAAGTGATGCTGCGCGCGACCTCGTAGAGGGTGTGGGCCTCACTGATGCGCTGTTTGAGTGCCAGCGAAGTGCGCGAGGCGGCGATGCCGATGACGTAGAAGATCGAGGTACGCAGCATGATGTCCCACTCGCCCTGGGGCATGCGCCCCTCGGGAGTGATCTCCGCCGGCATCCATGGGCCACACAACGCTCCTGCGAGCAACGAAACAATGATGGCACCATAGTCCCCGAAGGCGTACCCGGCATAGATGATAGGAATATAGTAGAAGTGCACCGCGATCCCCTTGGTGCCGTTGAGGTACACCAGCACCGTGACCGCGCCAATGGTAAGCCCGAGGAACACGATCGAGGCCGCCGTCGAAGCGGCCGTCGGCTTCTTCACTGTCTCACCTCCCGGACGACAACGGCTCGCGGTCAGGGGACCGCTCCTACCACGGCACGGAAACGACAGGGCACGGCGGCAACGGCAGGGAACGACAACGGCTCGCGGTCAGGGGACCGCTCCTACCACGGCACGGCAACGGCGAACGGCGGCGGGGTCCCGCCCTGCGGGACCCCGCCCTACAGACGGCAGGGAACGGCAACGGCGGACGGGTCGCTAGCGCACCTTGCTGCCGGGCGGGCATTCGCGATCAAGCACAACCAACGCCAGCGGCTCCTTCTCCCCCGCGGCCAGGATCATCCCGTTGCTCTGGATGCCGCGGATCTTGGCCGGCTGGAGGTTCGCCACGACCACCACATGGGCATCCAGCAACTCGCGCGCGCTGAACGCTGTCGCCAGGCCGGCGACGACGACGCGCGGGGCCTCCTCGCCCACATCAACACTGAGCTGGAACAGCTTGTCGGCGTCAGGTACCCGCTCGACCGCGACGACCTTGCCCACACGCAGGTCGACGCTGCGGAACTCGTCGTAGGTGATGGTGGCGCTGTCCGCGCGCGGAGCGGGCACCGCGGCGGCCGCCGGTGGCGGCGTGGGCGCCGCGAGCGCTGCCAGGTCGACACGCGGGAAGATCGGCTCACCCTTCGCGATCCGCGTTCCGGCGGGTAGGTGACCCGGTGCGCACTTCGCCCACGCCCGCAGTTCATCCTGCCCGGCCAGCCCCAGTTGGCGCATGATCTCGTCAGCGACGGCGGGCAGCACGGGGGAGACAAGCGTGGCGACGATGCGAACCAGATCGAGGGCATCGTAGAGCACGGCCTGCAACTCGTCGTGTTTGCCTGCGCGATGGAGCGTCCACGGCTCACGCTCATCGATGAACTTGTTGCCCGCAGACAAGAGCGCCCAGATGGCTTCGAGTGCGCCGCGGAAGTCGGCGACCGCCATCGCCTGCTCGACACGGCCGCGAGCCTCGGCGACAGCCGGGGCGAAGGCCCCCCCGCCCGGGCCGGCGACGACGCCACCGAGGTAGCGCTCGACGAGCGGCAGCGTGCGGTTCAGCATGTTGCCGAGGTCGTTGGCGAGGTCGGCATTGAAGCGCCCCAGCAGAGCCCGGAGCGAGAAGCTCCCGTCCAGCCCAAACTGCACCTCGCGCAGTAGGAAGTAACGGACCGCATCGATCGCGGTGTCGTGCGTGCAGCCCGAGGCCGTCACCAGTTCTTGCGCGACGGACAAGAGGTCGACGGCGTTGCCGCGCGACTTGCTGATCTTATCGCCCTCGTCGGAGACCCACCAGCCATGCCCGAACAGCATGCGGGGCAGAGGCAGGTCAAGCGCCATCAGCATCGCCGGCCAGATGGTGGCATGGAAGCGCGGGAGGATGTCCTTGCCCATGAGCTGGACGTCCGGCGGCCAGATGTCCGCGCGTAGATCGGGGAATCCGGCGACGGTCAGATAGTTGATCAGCGCGTCAAACCACACATACACCACGTGCTCCTCATCGCCGGGCACGGGGATGCCGAACCCGGCGCCGCGACGACTGACACAAGTGTCGCGCAGGCCGCCGCGGACGAAGGCGAGCACCTCGTTGCGGCGGGACTCCGGGAGGATGAAGTGCGGGTCCTGCTCGATGGTCGCGATCAGTGCGGCGGCGTACTTGGAGGTGCGGAAGAAGTACGCCGGCTGCGCCAACTCCTCTACCGGTCGCCCGCAGTCGGGGCAGTTGCCGTCCACGAGCTCGGACTGGGGGAAGTACGTCTCGCAGGGGACACAGTACCAGCCCTGGTACTCGGACTTGTAGATGTCGCCGGTCGCCAGCAGGCGACGGAACACCTCCTGCACCGCCGCGCGGTGCACCGGCTCGGAGGTCCGGATGAAGCGGTCGTAGCCGATGTGGAGGTCATCCCACGCCTGCTGGTACTCGGTGGCGTAGCCGTCCAGGAACTGGGCGATGGGCACGCCGGCGGCCTCGGCGGCGCGCATGACCTTCTGGGCGTGCTCATCCGTCCCCGTGGCCAAGAGCACGCACTCGGCGCGCAAGCGGCGGTAGCGTGCGAGGACATCGGCGGCAATCGTCGTGTACGAGGTGCCGATGTGGGGCGCCGCGGTGACGTAGTAGATCGGCGTGGTGATGTAGTAGCACTTGCCGGGTTGAGCGTCGTCCGACATGGCGGTCTCCTGACTTGGCGAGTCGCCGGCGGCCGGCCGGCGGCGGCTCGTGGGTGTTGGCGGTCAGTGCAACGGTGTCGGGGCGGGGTCCTCAGCGGTGGCAACCAGCGCAACTGCTCGCGCGGCAGTCGCCGCACCCGCCTCCGCCGGCGACCGAGCTGGTGCTTCCGGAAGGGCCACTGACGCGCCCGCGGAACGTGGACATGACGCGGGGCGTCTTGATGCACCCACAGTCCGGACAGGAGGCGGCTTCGTCGCGGCTCTCCCGCGATCGGAGCAACTCGAAGACGCGCTGGCAGCGACGGCACTTAGACTCAAACAGCGGCACCCGACGTCACCTCACAATCAGTCTGTTTCACCCGCGGGTTGCGCGGGACCGGCCCCATGGCCGCCGGAGGCGTCGGGTCCGCGACGGGGCCGCCGGCGGCGCCAGCGGC
>CAZIWQ010000112.1:0-11141 GCA_964542355.1 uncultured Armatimonadia bacterium | reverse complement strand
CTCCTACGCTCCTACGCTCCTACGCTCCTACGCTCCTACGCTCCTACGCTCCCGCGCTCCCGCCGTTCCGCGCCCCGGGAGGAGTAGCGGCCCCGAGGCTCGAAGACTATCCCCACGGCGCTGTCGTGACCCGCGCGCTCCCACAGGCGCTCACGACGTCGCAGACCCCACTCGCCCCTGTCAGGCCCCCGGGAGGCCCACCATGCACCCTCATCTGCTCGCCTCGTTCCTCATCCTGTCCGCCGGCGCCGTCGCCACGGGTGCGGAGCCCGCGTTCTGGCAGCCGGGGCAGGTGCGCGAGCTGTTCATCTCCGGCCTGCCCGGCGATGCCGCCAGCCTGAAGGCGTGGGCCGACAGTGGCGTCAACTGCGTCACCGGCGTGAAGCCTGAGCTAGCGCATGCCGCCGGCCTGCGGACCCGGACCTGGTTCACCATGACCTACATGGACAGCCGCAACACCCCCGAGGACCGCATCAAGGCGATGGCGGCCATCCACGAGGATGGCAGCTATGCGCGGCCCAACGACCCGCTGTTCCCGACTGTCGGCCAGTACGGCTGGACCGCCTGCATCAACAATCCGCTGTGGATTGAGGAAACGCGGGCGCGCTTCCGCAAGATGGCGCAGGACGGCTACGACGGCTGCCACATCGACTTCGCGTCCCACTATGAGAGCTGCTTCTGCCCCCATTGCACGGAGCGCTGGAGCGAGTGGGCGCCGCGGCACGGCCTCGGCGCCATGAGTCTGAAGGAGGCCGGCCGTGCCCCCGATCTCCCGACACAGATGCGCGTGCGTGAGTTCCGCATTCAGTGTGTGATGGAGTTCTTAGGGGGCCTGCGGACCGCGGCGCGCGAGATCAGGCCCGATTTCGCCACCGATGGCACCTGGCACCACGACAGCGGCAGCACCTACCAGTGGGCCTACGGCGATCACTTCGACCTGATGTGCATCGAGGGCACCACGTGGGGGCCGTTCCCGCCGGCCAGTACACAGGTGCCCTGGCTCAAGCTCGCACACGTGCTGAGCCGCCGCCCGGACCGCCAACCCGTGGCCATGTCGGTGACGTACCACCTGCTGACCGATGAGAGTGGCACGATGCACCACGGCCGGATGGCCGCCGACCGCGTCCGGGTGACGCTGGCGGAGCTCGTGAGCGAGGGCGCCGTCTCGTGGCTCGGCCTCGGCGGGCCGAAGACGGGGAATCTGCTCAAAGAGCACCAGGAGCTGACGCAGGCATACTTCCGGACGGCGCGTGACCTCGCCCCGCTGCTGACAGGAGCGCGCGAGGTCGCCGAGGTGGGGCTCTTGTTCTCGCCCCGCTCGTACCTCCTGAACGCCGCCTCGCGGACACAGCTCTATGCAGTCTGCCAGGTGCTGACGAAGTCCCACATCCCCTACACGCTGCTCTCCGATGTCAACCTGCAGCCGGCGGAGCTGGCCGGGCTGCCGGGGCTGGTGCTATTCGACAGTCGCGCACTCAGTGACGAGGCCTGCGCGGCGGTCACGAGCTACCTCGAGGGCGGCGGCAAAGCCCTCCTCATCGGCGACGAGAATGCAGCCATCGGTGCCGACTGGCGGCCGCGCCCGGAGCGCCCCGCCTTCGCCGTCGTTCCCACCGGGGCGACCGGGGCTGCGGCGACGAAGCCGCTGGGGAAGGGGCAGGTGCACTACTGGCTGCAGAAGGCCTTCGAGCGCAAGAGCCTGGGTGCATCACAGTACGTCACCTTCAACCCGCCGCAGGGCCGGACGCTGGCCATCGAGGGTTGGAGCAAGGCCGAGAACGTGAGCGGCGGGCGCGACAGTGACTACTCGCTCTACGTGGACCTGACCTACGCCGGCGGGGGGAATCTGTGGGGGCAAGTGGCGACCTTCGAGACCGGCACGCATGACTGGCGTTTCTCGCGCACGCTGATCACCGGCGAGCGCCCCTTCACGGGTGCCAACATCCACCTGCTCTTCCGGGGGCATGGCGGTACGGCGTGGTTCAAGGACGTGCGCTTCGGGGTCTGGGATCCGGAGCGCAAGCAGATCGTGCAGAACCTCATCGGCAATCGCTTCCGGACCGCGGATGGGAAGGTCATGGGTGCGGCGGAGAATGCCACCGCCGGCACCTGGGGACCCTATGGTGAGGGATACACCGTCGAGAACATGCTGGAGCAGGGCTGGTGGGTGAAGACAACGGCCGAGCGGGGCCTGGATGTCGGCCCGATGCACCGGCCGGACCCCCTCAACGAGGCGCCGGTGCTGGCGGCCCTGAAGCCTCTGCTCGAATCGCCGCGCACCGTGCAGGTCACCGGGGCGGGGGCGGAGCTCGTCGGGGTGAACCTCACGCGCACTGCCGGCCACCTCGCCCTGCATCTCATCAACTATGCTGCCGAGCTGCACCCCGAGCTGCCCGAGCTGGAGCAGCAGCAGCGCGAGCATAGCCTCCCCGCGCGGGGGCTGACCGTGACGCTGAACGTACCGGGGCTGAAGCTCAAGTCGCCGCAGGCGCGGCTGTGTGCACCGGAGGGACAGCCGACCGTGGAGTGTCAGGGGGTGGGCGGGGGCGTCACCGTGGGGCTCTCGGAGCTGGCACAGTACGCCGTGCTGGTGTGGGAGGTGGAGTGAGGGACCTTGCCTTCTGCTCCTGGTAGAACGCTTCCGCCCTCAGCCAGAAGCTGGCTGGCACTCCGAGCACGTGCTCGAGCGAGAGCGCCACGTCTTCCGTGACCTCCACCTTGGCACTGATGATATCGCTGATGTGCTCTGCGGAGAGGCCGGTGCTCGTGGCGAGCTCACTCTGCGTCATGCCGCGATGGCTGATGGTGTCGGCGATGATCGATCCGGGTGGCACCGCATACTGAGGGTCATAGGGGTATTGCCGGCTAGTCATTGTGCGTGTCCTCCACGGCGATGATCTCGATCGCGGTTACCGCCGAGGGGTTCGGGGCAGAGCCCCGAGGTGCTTGCCCGTGGCCTCCCCCGCCCCACAAACGGCCACGGCGGCGCGCCATCCCGCCTTGCGGGACGCGCCCTTGTACAGACGACACGGCATGTCCGCCTCACCCCCGTCCCCTCTCCGTGCCGGAGAGGGGGGGAACGGCAACGTCTGACGGCGACGTCCCACGCGTCCCGGTACCCACCCGCTGACACCCCCTCTCCGGGACGGACGCGGTCCTAAGACAGGCCCGCACCCTACAGAACAGCACGCTCCCCCGCCGTCACTTGCCGTTCCCCCCCCTCCCCGTGGGGAGGGGGTCGGGGGGTAGGCAGGCACGGCGAACGACGCTGCAGCCGCAGTTCACCCGCCCGAGGCAACCTCGAAGCTGTCGCCGCCCACGAGGTGCAGGGCCTCCCCGGAAAGCTCCTCGCCGGATACGATGATCCGGTCGAGCTCCAGCTCGCCCTCCAGCACCTCCACCGTCACCACGCGCCCGTACGCGGCGCGTCGCTGCCGCACAACGCCCCACGCGCCCTCCACCGAGAAGAAGCAGCGGAAGTCGTCCGGCTGCACCTGCGGGTCGAGGTAGAGCGTCCTCTCCGGCGCGCTGTAGCGGAAGCCGGACAGTGCCAGCAGATAGGCATAGTTGGCCATCGAGCGCGCATAGTGGCTCCCGCACTCGAACTCGTTGTAGGGGTTGCGCTTCAGGCCATCGTGGCGGTCGCGGATCGCCTTGCACACACTGAGCCCCTCGCGCAGGAAGCCCTCGTAGATCAGGTGGGCACCCACCTGGTACTCGAACCCGATCATGCACTCGAAGGCGTAGGTGACACTGCTCGCCGGGCGGCCGCCCTTCGGCCACGTGCAGATGAGCAGGCCCCGGTCATCGTTGAGGGCATACACGCGGTGCGGGTTATGGTGGTCGAAGAAGTTGTCGCGGAAGTTGTAGCGGAACACGCTGGCGATGGCACTGCGGACATGGTCGGGGTCATAGAGGTCGCCCAGGCCCAACATACGGGCGTGCCACTGGCCCAGCACCTGGTCACAGATGCAGCCCGGGCCATACTGGAAGGGCGCGGTGGTGCCCTGCGGGATGCGCTGGTAGTAGTACTCCCCATCATAGAGCGTCTCGTCGCTCAGGCGGCGGCCACTCTCGAACACGCGGCGGTACTCTTGTGCGGCCTCGTCGTCACCAAGATGGCGGGCCATCTCCTCGCCAGCCCGCAGGGCGGCGAGGTACATGCTCCCGCAGACGGTCTCCGGGCCGTAGTACTCGATGTCGAGGGTGTTGTGATGCACGCCCTCAAGCAGGCCGTCCTTGTCCTTGTCCCAGTCGGCCCAGGCGTATTCGAGGGCGCGGCGGGCGGCCGGCCAGACGCGCCGCAGCCACGCGTCATCACCACTGATCTGCCACTCGCGGTACGTGCGTAGGATGTTGCCCATCTGGCCGTCGGCGGCGGCATGGTAGCCGTGGTCCGCACGCGTGCCGGGTGGCAGCGGCATGCGGAACTGCATGTGCCCGTCGGCCTCCCGCAGGTCGACGGCGTAGTCCATCTCGCGCATCCCGCGCTCGAGCTGCGGGAACAGGTAGGCGATGGTCTGCGCGTATGCCCACACGTGGGTGCACGAGCCCTCGCAGCAACCGGCTCCGGCGTGGCAGCCCTCCCACCCGTAGAGCGTGCCATCGGTCAGCCGCGTCACGGTCGGGGTCCGCAGGATGGACATCTGGCTGGAGACGGCATCGAGGACGTACGGGGGGAGCGTGGAGGAGAAGAAGGCCCGGGCGAAGCGGCGCGTCTGCCCCTCCAGGCGAGGCATCTGCTCCAGCGTATACGCCGCGACCGCCTGTGCGTCGGGCCATTGTGTCGCCTGCCAGGTCGGCCAGGTCTCACCCTGCCCCCAGTACTTCTCGAAGTTCGGCATCAACCACGCCAGCACGAAGGTGCGGGTGCATGACTCGCCCGGGGCCAGCGTCGCCTGGAGGCCCAGGTGGGCGACATCCATCTGGGTGTCCCCGCTGGTCTGTGGCTCGCGCGGCCCGCTGAACTCGCCGGTCATCCCGAACTGATCCATCAACAACTCGGTGGCGCGGAACCAGTGACTCTCCGGGCACCGCAGCTCCCAGGTGACGGCTGTGGGGTCGGTAGGGGTGAGCAGGGCGAGGGTCCCGTAGCGGGGCGAGTCCGGCCCGTGCTTCTCCCCCGACATCAGGATGCCGCAGTAGCCGTCCGTCGCGATCCACTCGTTGCGGCCGCCGCCCCCCTCCGGCCAGCCGATGATGTTCTGCAGCCCCAGCGCCACCGTGGCCCGGACGGTGCGGGCGGTCGGGTTGGTGAGGGTGACATCGAAGATGGCGACCGGCAACGATGAGTCGCGATCGTTGAGTGGGATGAACGGGCTCCACGCCTCGAGCGAGACGTCCAGCGGGCAGGGGGTCGCCGGCAGGCCGAGTGCGGGGTCGCCGCGGTCGGTGAGCGCAACACGGCACAACGGGAAGCTGCCGGTGAAGCTGCAGTCGGCGAACCGCAGAAGCCCGGAGCCAAACGCCGTCGGAGGGCCGAAGCCGAAGCCCTTGAACTGCTGGGCCCCGTGCGACCACCCCTGGTACGGTGGTGGGAGGCGTCCCTCCATCACCCGGAACACCGGCGGCCCCCCCTCACCCTGCGCGAACAGGGTGAAGAACGTCATGTCAGGCCGAAAGCCCTTGTTGGGGCGGTTGAACAGCTCCCAGTCGATAAGCTGGCCCGTCCCCGACAGCGAGACGCTGCCGGTGCCGATGCCCCCCAATGGGAAGGCGATCTCCTGCAGATGCGGGTGGCGATAGGTCCGGGGGGGGGCGAGGTCCAGTAGCTCGTGGTCAGTGAAGGGGACTGGGCGTCCGGCGTCTCGCGACTGGTCGATCGGCATCGGGCGGTCCTCCCGAGAGATCAGGGCTCCGCCGGAGTGTGCGGCAGCGACCGGCGCATGGCCTCGTGCCGTCCGCACAACCCGACGTGTTCGGAGCACTGGGTGCGGATCAACTCCGCCTGGTTGCGTGCGGCATACAGGCGGCAGGTGGGATCGGCGCAAAACGCCTCGCCAAACATGCGGTAGAAGCACGCCATCAGGGCATAGCCCTTGCACACCTCGTTAATGCGCGGGTCGGCATAGCCGAAGGTGCAGTGGGCGAACTCCTCGGCCAGGTCCTCGAGGGCCTCCTCGTCCACCCCCAGCATCGCGAACTGGGCGCGCTTGAACTGGTACTCGCGCGGTCGCGGCAGCGCCTCCACCAGCCCGGTCGTGGAGATCACGCTCGGCTCGCCGAGGGCGATGATGTGCAGGCAGAACAACTCCCGCGCCCCGCGCCACGACCCGATCGCATAGTCGGTGAACGTGATGTGGAGCCGGTCGGCGCCGGCCTCCGCCGGGTCGATGAGTAGGCGCAGCACCGTCTGCAGGGCGGCGGCCTCGAACGTGAGGTCCGGGTGGAGGTCTTCCGGCGGCCAGCCGACCGCCACATCGTCGGGCTGCGCGCCGCCGAACTCCGCCGCCCGGGCCCGCGCCAACTGCCGCATCACCTCGGGCTCCAGCTCCGCCCGCTGCTCGGCGCTGAAGCGCACGAACTGGTGGGTCAAGAAGTCCGACCGCGGCAGCACCTCCACCGTGGGGAACTGGGCGGCCAGGTAGCCCCCGACCTCGTCAATGTCCAATCCCGCGGCATCCGGGTTGTCGTATAGATAGATGGCGGTAAGCGGCTGTAGGTAATCCATGCTCACTGCGGGCTCCCCGCGCTCCTTGCCGTTCGCCGTCTGTGTTGCCGTTGGTAGGAGCGGTCACCAGACCGCGATCCGTGCCGTCCGCCGTTGCCGTTGGCCGTGCCGTCTGTAGGGCGCGGGCCTGTACCGCGCCGCCGTCATCCGTGCCGTGCCGTCTGTAGGGCGCGGGCCTGTACCGCGCCGCCCTGTGCCGTGGTAGGAGCGCTCCCCCGAGCGCGAGGGGACGCCACAAGCACACGGCCGCGTGCACGGCATGCGGCCCTCTCCTGCCGCGGCTGCGCGCCTGACGTTGACGTGCGCCGGTGGCGTTGCCTTGCGCCGCGCGGTCGCGCGCGGGGGAGCGCTCCTACCACGGCGAACGACAACGGCGAACGCCAACACCCGCGCTCTACTTCGGCTCCGGCTTCGCCGCCGCGGCGGGCTTGTCCCCGGTCGCCGGTGCGGGCTCCGCCGGCTCGGCCATGACCTCCTCCAGTTTGTTCGGCTTCAGATCCGTTGCCGTGAGGCTCATCACCATCTGCATGAACGGGGTCCACTGCGCGGGGATGCTCGTCGGGGTCCCGATGATCGTCGCCATGTACGTGACCTTCCCCTGCGGGATGAGCACGATGGCGACGTAGAAGACGTTCTGGGCCACCGTCCCGCCGAGGATGCCCACATACTTGCCGAGCTGCTTGGGCTCGAGCTTGAGCCCGGGGGGCAGGCTCTTGCTCGTCTCCGCCCACGCCAGGACGGACTTCACATCGGTGTCCTGGGGCAGCTCGAACCGGTGGAAGGAGGCGATGCCTTGCATCAGCGACTCCGGCCCCTGATACCACCACAGGTTGATGTTGTCGGTGGACTTCATGGCGTCGCCGAACTTCGCGGCCTCGAAGATGAGCTTGGCGTTCATCTTGTCCTGGGGCTTCTCATAGAGAACGCTCTGCCAGCCCTCGGGCAGCTTGAGGGTGAAGCGATCCTCTTTGCCCTTGAGCAGCCCGGGCTGGTCGGGTTGTGGTGCATCGGTGCCCTGGGCGGAGGCGAGGGTCCCCAGCAGGACCAACAGCCCGACGGCGGCGGCGAGATGACGCATGGGAGTGCTCCTTCGCGGGAGTGGGAACATGTTAAGTGCCGGGATAGCAGACTCCTTGACGACTGGCGGCACGCGAAGTTCCGCCCGATTGCGGGCACGGGCGCAACGTTGTCTTGAACACCTGTCCGTGGGGCACCTGCCTCCCGCGCCCGTTCCCGTCTGCCGTGTGCTGCGGTTGGAGCGCTCCTGCCATGGCCAACACCACGGGAGTGGGTCGCCGTCGCCTTTCCTCCCACGCTCCTGCGCTCCTGTCGTTCGGCGCCGTTACTCCCCCTCCCCGTGGGGAGGGGGCTGGGGGGTAGGTCGCCGTTCGCGTTGCCGTTCCGCGTTGCCGTTCCTTGACACCCCGCGGGCCGGGACCTATATTGGACGGTGCCATGCATCCCCATGACCCCGCAAGCCCGAGTAGCGACGCCCCCGAAGAGCGCGCGGTCGGGCGCGAGACCCCCGTGCAGCCGTTCCGGGTGGCGCGCCTGTCCGATGTCGTGCCCGTCAGCGTGCTCCAGACCCTCGAGACGGGGCTGGCGACCCGTCACGGCATCCCGCTCACCATCGTGGAGCCGGACGGCGAGGGGCTCCGCCATATTCGGCCGTTCGAGGAAGGGCTGAACCGCGCCCGCTTCTGCCGCCTGTATGCCGGCACGTGCGAAGGCCGGGCGCGCTGTTGGCACAGCGATTTCGAGATCACGCGCCAGGTCGTGGCGCAGGGCGGGCAGGCCCGGCCACAGTGGCTGCAGTGCCACATGGGCCTGGCCGAAGTCGCCATCCCGATCGTGGTGGACGACAAAGTGGTTGCTGTCCTGTTCACCGGCCATCGCCGGCTCCCGGGGACCGAGGAGCAGATGAAGGCGCTGGCGCGCCACGCGGCAGCGGAGATCCCCGAGCTCGACGCCGAAGCGCTTTGCGCCGCCATCGATGAGCTGCCGGTCGTTCACGAAGATGAGATGGCGCGGCTGGCGGCCGAGCTCGAGAGCCATGCCGAGGCGATTGCCGGGCTGGGACGCGACCGCTACGACCTCGAGCGCCGTCTGCGCCAGGAGCTCTTGCTCAATGAGTTGATGGTGGGTCTCGCCCGCCCCTGCCAGAGCAACCGCGAGCTGGAGACGCGCCTGCAAGCCACTCTCGCGCGGGTGACCGACTTCTTCCGGCTGAGCTATGCAATCGTCTACAGCCAGCCCTTCCCCCGCGCGCCGGAGATCGCTCCCATCGCCTGCGCCGGGGAGTGCGGGGGATACCACACCACGCTCCTGGGCAATTCTCCGCGCCCGGAGTTGGCCGATGGTGAGCCGACGTACCAGATCTACACGACGCCGGAGGAGGTCCACGGCTTCCTGAGTCTGAACGCCTCCCCCGTGGCCATGAACTACGGGGACGCCCAGGCGATCATCTTCGACTTCGGCGATCCGGGCGAGCGCATGACCGTGACGATCTTCGGTCCGCCGCGCGAGGGGCACACGGAGACGCTGCTCAACACCGCCGGTGACGACTTCCTCGAGCGCTTCCAGTTTGAGGTGGGGATGCGGGCCAAGGTGGCCCGGCTGCTGCTGGACCTGCGGCAGGCCAATGAGGACCAGACGCAGTTCCTGGCGCAGACTACGCACGAGATCAACGCCGGCCTGCAGACGATCGTGGAGGAAGTCGAGTGGCTGCAGTTCTACATGCAGGAGCTGGCACCAAGCAAGGACGACGAGGTCGCCGAGCCGCTGCAGAAGATCCTCAGCGAGGTCATGCGCCTGGGGGCGCGCTCCCGCTCCTCACTGTTCCACCTGCGGGGCGGGATGCCGCGCACGGAGTACAAGCTCAAGGACGCCCACCCGCTGGACCGGCTGATCGCCGCCTGTGTCGAGCCCTACCGGGGCATTGCCATGGCGCGCAACATCACGATCAAGATCGATGATTCGGTGCGCGAGCTGCCGCGGGCCCGCTTCGACTGGGAGATGCTCAAGATCGTTTTCATGAACCTGATCGACAATGCGGTGAAGTACTCGCACTTCAACCGCACGGTCCGTATCTGGGGCAAGGCTGACGCCGAGCGGGCGTGTGTCGCCATCGAGGACTTCGGCCTGGGCATCCCGGAGGACGAGAACGAACGGATCTTTGAGCCCTACGTGCGGGGCAGTCAGCGCGATCCGCGCCGGTTCATCTGGGGCAGCGGGCTGGGGCTGGCCGTGGCGCGCGACATCATCGAGACCCACGGCGGCACGATCGAGGTCAAGAGCACTCCCACCGCCCGCGCGCCGGTCTCCGACCCCGCCCACCGCTGGGAGAACTTCATCACCACGTTCACGGTGTGCTTGCCACTGCGACAGGAGGAACAGCCATGACCCCACCCGCGCATGTCCTGTTCGTCGAGGATGAGGAATACCGCAATGAGAAGCTGATTCGCTACCTGCGCGCCAATGGGCTTGAGGTCACCACCGCCGGCAGTCTGGCCGACGCCCTCCATGCAGTCGGCTCCGGCAGCTATGGGTGCATCCTGCTCGACGTGATGCTCCCCCCCGGCGATGCCGCCAACGACGAGACCGAGGCGCTCACCGCCGGGCTCGAGTTCCTCCGCCAACTGCGCGGCGGGGCGATCCCCGACGCCGACCCCGAGCTGCCCGTGGTCGTGCTCACGGCGCGCGCCGCCCGTGAGGTCGAGGATGAGATGCGCGCCCTCGGCATCCGCGCCTTCCTCACCAAGCCGGAGAGCATGAAGGTCCTCCTGCACACGATCCGCAGCGCCATGGGCATCGGCACCGATCAGTAGTAGCATGAAGCGAGGGAGTACTCGCATGTTTGGACCTAACCAGCGTGACATCAATAACCTCGTGCTGGACCTGATGACCTATCAGGCCTTCGTCGCGGGTCTCACTCATATCCCCGAGATGATGGAGGGGGAGGGGCTCACCTTCCAGGAGAGCCTGCTGCGAGTGCTCGTGGAAACCTGCGAGTCCGAGTGCGCCTTCGTCGTGATCCGCCGACCCACCGACGGTGCCTTGCGGGCCTTCGCGCACTATCCCAGTGAGCTGCCAATCGCGGTCCCTCCCACCATCGACAGCCCGGTGCTGGCTGCTGCGATCGAGCAGGAGCGCTGTGATGTCGTGGAGGACACGAGCCGGCCGGGTCGGGCGGTACTGCCGGGTGTGCGCTCGGCGCTCGTGGTGCCCTATCGCCAGCGCGGCGCGCGCTGCGCCCTGTGCATCTGCAATCGCGACCCGAACTCGTATGCCCGTCCCGGCCTCGGGGTGCCCTACGTCAGCCACGAGATCAAGATGTGCCAGGCCCTGATGGAGCTGCGCCCGCTCTAGCCCTGCGCTGCGGATGGTTCCTGGTGTTCGTCGTTCGGCCCCGGAGGGGCCGTGGAGCTTAGCCCCGGGCGCAGCGTACGGCGAGCAGCGCGAGCCGGCACGC
>CAZIWQ010000111.1:0-11163 GCA_964542355.1 uncultured Armatimonadia bacterium | reverse complement strand
AGGCTGAGGTGGTTGGTGACCGTAACCGTCAGGTCATTGCGTTGTCCGCGGACGGCCGTGTGGGGATCGATTGCGAGCTCGATAGAAGGGCCGACGACGACATCCACGGGCAGGGCGACGGTGTGGGGCGCTCCGGCGCGCGTGCCGCGCGCCACGAGCAGGTAGGGGAGAAGCGACCGGGCGGGCGTATCGGGCACCGGCAGCGAGGCCTCCAGCGCCTCCGCATTCCGCACGATCCGCGCCGCCTGCGCCGGCTCGGGCCAGGGGGAGAGCACGGCGGTGGTGGGCTCCCCGCCCGCAGTGCCTGCCGGGCCGGCGAGCCGCCAGGGCACCGGCACACTCTCGCCGCGCCGGGCGTTCTCCACCACACGCGGCGCCGTCACCTCCAGGCCCAGGAGCGCAACCGGGACGTGCGAGGCAGCGACGCGGAGCCGGAACAGGAGCTTGGTGAGGTCTACCGGCGACTTCGTCGTCAGGTCTGTCTGCAGCTTGTCGGCGAGCTCCTGCAGGCGCTCCGCCCCGCGCAGGCTGGCGTCACGGTCGGCGGTCAGGCCTCGCTGAGCGGCCTCCTGCGCGGCCGCGAGCGTCGTGCGGGTCTCGTCGTCGAGCTCAGTGGCAAACAGCCGGTCGATCTTGCCCAGGACGGCGGTGGCGTGACGGAGGGCGCGCGCGCGGGCCTGGGCCCGCGTGCCGAGCCAGACGGCGCGCGACGCAGCGGCCGGGACTTCGAGGCGGATGCCCTCGACTCCGACCGGCGCCAGCGACGGTGTGCCGGGGAGGATGTCCGTCACCACCAGCGCCGAGCCGGGCGGCACACCCGCGTCGCCCTCGACGAGCGTGATCGCGGCTTGCCGGGGCTCCTTCGCGTAGTTGCGCACTGTGAGATGCAGGTTGCCCTCGGCGAACGACCCATAGCGCTCGAGAACCACGCCGCCGCCGGCGGTGGCGTAAGGGACGGGCTCCCAGCCCGCGGCGGACAGCTCCTCAATGGCGGCGACGTACTGCCGGTAGTCAGCGCGGAAGGCATCGATACTGCCGCAAGAGCGTTGCACGACATCGAACGAGGGGAACACGGCGTTCGCCAGCCCGTGCCGCAGGTGCCGCAGCACGCTCTCACGGTCCGCCGGCATGTGGTACCAGCCCGTGTTGTCGCACCAGTAGCGCCAGATCTTGTGGTGGGCGGTCGCGCGCCAGAACCGCTCCTCGGCCGACCGCATGGCCTCCGGCCAACGGCCCTCGACCATTGCGAGATCAGTGTAGGGCATCGTGAAGAAGCCGGAGATCACGTTCCCATTGCCGTAGGTGATGACACGGTGCTCCTGAGTGAGCGGCCACCACACCTGGTGGTGGAAGTCCCAGATGGTGTTCACAATGGCCGGCTTGAGGCTCTCGCGCCCGAAGGTCAGTGGTGAGAGCGTGGTGCGGAAGTGCTCGCGTCGATAGTCAAGGCCGCACTCCACACTGCTGTAGCCGTCGATCGCGTCGGCCGTCAGGCAACCGTCGAACGGCTTGCGCCCGGCCGTCGCGGCGGCGTACTTCTCCAGCACGTCCTTCGACTTCTTCGCCAGGAAGTCCGAGATGCCGGGGTCCTCGTTGACCCGGAAGTTGAGGCCCCACCCGGGCTGATCGGTGCTGTTGTAGCCTTCGCGCGCCCGCCAGTAGCGGGTATCGAAGATGTAGCGGATCATCCCCTGGGAGCTGTAGACCAGCTTGCGGACCGTGTCCGCCGTGGGGGTGTAGTAACCCCGGGGTTTGGTCTGCTCCTGCACGACCATGTCTTGCAGCCACGCAAGCACGGTCTGGTCGGCAGGCATCTGCGGGTCGTCACTGGCGACCTGCCGGTAGTCGTAGCACCCGTGCATGTGCCAGATGAACCGGTAGCCCTCGCCGAAGTCACTGGCATCGGCGATCCGCGCCTGGCCGGCCGCAATCTCGTGGGTCTCCGGTAGGTAGCGCTCGAGGTTGGCGTAGTTGAGGTAGCCCTCGTACGTCGGGCGCTTCACGAAGCTCTCGGGGAACAGACGGTAGTAGCGCTCCATCGCCGAGCGCATGCCCCACTGCGGGTCATGGGTGTAGAGCACCAGTGAGAACGGTGCCCGGCCGGGGCTGACGCCGGCGTCCGGCGCGAGGCCGAAGAAGAGCGTGAGTGACGTCCGCGGCGTGCGCTGATCGTGCTGGATCACATACACACGGGGTCCCTGGGAGAGTGGGAGCGCCAGGCTCAGGCCGGCCGTGGGCCCGCTCAGCGCCGACCACGGGTAGACCGAGCACTGCCCGGTGCCGGCCTCGCAGTTGTAGGTGTTGCAGTAGACCTCACCGGCCGCGATCGGCGATCGGCTCTCCGCATCGTCGTACCAGCGCCAACCGGCGAGGTCGAGGGGGAGGCCAAACCGTACTCCGAGGGCGCGGTCCTCGCCGGTGGTGTCGCGCACGAGCCCGTCAATGCGGATGCACTCGGGGCCGGCGTGGTAGGTTGCGGTCAACTCCACACCGGCCCGTGGGATGGCGCCGCGCCACGTCAGACCGTCAGGTGTTGCGCTCAGCTCGCCGGTCACCGGCTCGTAGAGCGCATCCGTGACCTCGTGGATGAAGAAATCGTCCAGCCAGACCGTGCCCGTCGTCTGGAAGATGTCGCCGCGCAGGAGCAGTTGCGTCGTCTCCGGGAGGGTGGTGACGTCCCATGTGACACAGGTCCAGACATCGTCCTGCTGCGGGATCGTCCCGCCGATCTGGTAGGGCCCGACGTGGTTGCCCCGGGCGTCGAGCTGGGAGGAGTAGGCCCCCGGGGCGCCGGAGCGCACGGAGGGAGCGTTGTGCCGCCGCACCCACATGCCGACGCGGTAGTGGGTGCGGGGCTTCACCGGCACGATGACCTGGAGGTTGGAGCGTCCGGGGGCCGGGCCCGAGACCTCCATGCGCACCGCCGCAGCCCCCGCGTGGAACACCTGCGTGTCCAGAACCTGCGTCTTGTCCAGGCTCCAGCCGCGCGTGCCCTCCTCAAAGCCCGCGTTGGGCACCAGGTTCACCGGAGCCGGTTGGTGCCTGAAGTCGGCGACGCTGAACCCGCCTTCGCCCTTGAGCGGCAACGTTGCTGCGCCCACGCTCACGCGCGTTACGGCACCGGCTGCGGACAACTCGAGGCTCAGGCCGTCGCCGCTCGCAAGCGGGGCCGCATCGCCCGGTAGGCCGGTCAGGATCAGTAGTAGGGCTGCGGGCAGGGCGCGCGCGAGGCGTCGTGGCATCCGCGGTGTTCCCCCTTCGTGCACTGTCGAGGCGAGGCACGAGTCACCGACGCGTAGGCCGACCGTCCTGACGCCGCTGCTTCTTGGCCAGCCCGTCGGCGACCGCACGAATCGGGCCTCCGGGCCCATGTCACCCTGAGGAGTGAATGCGGCTTCGCAGAAGCCGCAGCGACGAAGGATCACATTGCGCCAACAAGCGTCTTCGATTGGTGGTGATCCTTCGCCAGAAGACCGCCGCGCGGTCTGGGCTCAGGATGACAGGTACGCCAAACGACGCCAAGACAACAGCGTCGAGACGGTCGACCTACGCGGCGACCGGCCCGGGCGGCTACTTGGCCGCCTTCAGCGTCAGCCCTCGCAGATCCATGCCCTTCTCGCGCTTGATCGTCGGCACCAGGACCTTGATCGTGTTGGCACCCCGCTTCAGCCGCACCAGCACGGCCTTCTTCCGCTTGAACGCGCCACCCGTTGCGGAAGTCTTGCAGACCTGGCGCTTGGCGCCCGCGGCCTGCGTGCCACCGGTCCCAAACACGAGGCCGTTCGGTGCTAGCAGCGGCAGCTCCTTGCCGTTGACGATGAACTCCACCTCGCTGCCGCCCTGCCCCTCATCGACGGCGTAGTCCATGAACACCTGGTAGTCACCGGCTTTGGGGACCTGGAAAGACCATTCCACGCTGTCGCGGGGATTGATCCAGTTGCCGGCATGGATCGTGCCCTCCGAGGACTCGTAACGGATGCGCATCCCGTGCGGCCCGTCGAGCAGGCCATACAGCACCGGCAACTCCAGCACCCCGGCAGCATCCGGCTTGAGCACAACCGGCACCACCTGCGGGGCGCCGTCCAGCTCGACCACCAGTACGCTCGCCGACTTGTCCGGGGCTTTCTTGGGCAGCGTGATGACCCAGTCGGCGCCGTCGCGTACACAGGCCAGGGCCGGCTCGCCCTTCGCCAGCACGTACGCCCGCTTCACCTCGTTCTTGAGGTTGGGGAGGCGCACCGTCAGGTCGCCCGGCCACTCGAACACATGGACGTAGAGCCGGTCGCCCTTGGTCGTGACGCGGCCGTAGAACGGGAGCAGGTTGAACGGGCTCGCGGTCGTGCCGTAGATCGCCTCGGAGTACTTGTCCATCCACTTGCCGATCGCGACCAGGCGGTCGACGAACTCCTTCTGGATCGTCCCGTCGGGCTTCGGGCCGATGTTGAGCAGCAGGTTGCCGCCCTTGGACACGATGTCCACCAGCATGCGGATCAGGAACTCGGGCGTCTTGTAGACCTTCTCGTGCTTGTCGTACCCCCACCAGTGCGAGGTCATCGTGATGCAGGCTTCCCACAGCATCGGCTCGCCGTTCTCATCCAGCATGCCGGTGGGGGGGATGCGCTGCTCCGGGGTGACGAGGTCTTCCCTGGTGAAGTGGCGGTCATTGATGAGGATGTCGGGCTTGAGCTCGCGCGCCATCGCATTGGTCTCGACGCCGGCCAGCTCCTCGGGCTTGTTCATCCACCCGCCGTCATACCACAGCACAAACGGTGCGGGGCGGTACTCGGTCATCAACTGGGTGATGTGCTCGCGCATGTAGCGGATGTAGTCCATCACATCGTGGCCTTCCGCGGGACGGGTCTCGGCCTCCCACTCCAGGCGCGGCAGGTAGTCGTCGTGGTGCCAGTCCATGATCGAGTAGTAGTAGCCTACGGTGATGCCCTTCTTCTCGAAGGCTTGCGTCATCTCCGCGAGCACGTCCTTGCCGTACGGGGTGCGCGTCACCTTCCAGTCGGTGTTGTGGGCATCGAACATGCAGAAGCCGTCATGGTGCTTGGTCGTGACGACCATGTACTTCATGCCGGCGCGGGCGGCGAGGTCCGCCCAGGCGTCGGGGTCGAACTTCTTCGGGTTGAAGCGCGGCACCAGCTTCTGGTACTCCTGCTCGGGGATCTTGTCGACGGTGCGGATCCACTCGCCCTTGCCCAGGAGCGCATAGATGCCCCAGTGGATGAACATCCCGAACTTGGCCTCGCGGAACCACTGGCGGGTCTCTTCGCGAGGGGTGAGCTTGGCGTCTTCCGACATGGTGGGTCAGTCCTCCCTTTGTCGATCGTGCGTCCGGCGATGGGTGTGATACCGGCCAAGGGTCCGGCGGCGAAGGCCACGTCCGGCCGGCCCCGAGACGTGGCGGCCGGCTGAGTGCTCGCCAGAGCCATTCCGCGGTGGCTTCGCGGCCTCGGAACGGCTTCTCGGCCGCTCTTCCAGTTGCGGTCGAGGCGCTGCAAATGTCAACGGCTCGCGGTCAGGGGACCGCTCCTGCCTGCGGCGGCTTCACATTGCGCGCGAACCAGCTCAGCAACAACTGCTTGCGGTCGGTGGGCTCCTTCGTCGGCTGGTGATCGTTCTGATCGCTCCCGTGCTCCACGCTCCACCCGTCCCACTCGCGGTAGGCGTGGTAAGTCCAGTCCCAGCCGTACTCCTCGAACAGCTCGATGCAGTCACGCAGGTAGTTGGCCGCCCCGGGGGCCCAGCGGATGGCACTGAACTCGCCCACGTAGATGTGCACATTGTAGGCGAGCTGGAACTCCCTGACCGGTTGGAGGACCTTGCGGAGCTGCTCCTTGTCCCACGCCGTCGCGCCGATCTTCCCCGGGTAGGCGATGCCGACGCGGTCGTTGTGGACGCCCTGGTGGGTGAACTCGCCGGGGACGTACATGTGCACCTGGTAGACCACATTGGGCACATCCACCGGCTCCAGCTCGCGGAAGCCCTGGGCGGAGTCCCATTCCGCAGCCTCGATGAAGATCGGCACCTCGGGGTCGATGGCCCGGATCGCCTTCGCCGCCCGCACCTGGGTCCCCAGGTAGTCGGCCGCGCCGGTCGGGGAGGGGCTGCTTTGGACGGGCTCGTTCACGAGGTCATAGCCCCACACCGCCGGGTTGCCCTTGTAGCGACGGGCGATCTCCTCCCACTGCGCCACATAGTGGTCCTGGTACTGCGGCTCGTGGAAGATGGCGAGGTCGTGGTTCTCATAGCGCCCTCCCACCGGGCTGTGCATATCCACCACGACCTTGATGCCGTAGCGTCGGGACGCCTCCAGGACCTTGTCGAGGTCAGTGAGCTCCTCCGCCAGCCAGCGGTCATAGTCGGCCAGGTCGCGCTCCGTGCCGGCACGCCCCCAGTTGCGCGTCATCTGCCACCGGATCACGTTCGCCTTCCACTCCATCCCGAGCACGCGTAGGTCCTCGTCGCGGAACGCGTTCGGTGACATCACACCGCGCAGGCGCGGGAGGTCATGCCCTTTGAACACCGGCCCCGGGTTGGCCGGGGGCGCGGGACGCTGCGGCGGGGGACCCTTGTAGACCGTGACCTTGATGGCATCAAACCACACCGTGCCCGCGCACTCCTGCAGGCCCAGGTTGATCTCCCCGCCGGTCGCGTCGGCGGCGATGGCGCTGGCGAAGCTCAGCTTGCGCCAGTCGAACGTCCCGTAGACACTGCTCTGGTTCTGCCAGAACGGCCCCGTTGCTTCGGACTTGTAGTGCAGCATGAACTTCACGCCGTTCCACGTCACGGGTGGCTTTGTCACCTTGTCAGCCTTCGCCATGCACTCGAACAGGAGCCGGTAGCCCCGGTAGCGTGTCAGGTCGAGGGGCAGCCGGATCATGTTCGTGCCTGCGCCCTTGTCGGCAGCGACCGTGACACACAGCGAGGTTGTGTCCTGGTAGCCGACGACCCACGTGGCGAACGCTGCCTGCGGCCAGGCCTCGCGCTCCGGCGCGGTGTCGAACCCAGTCTGGAACACAACGTCGCCCGGCTTGGGTGGGGCCGGCGCCTCGTCCGCGCCGGCCAACGCCGCGGCCACCCCGACAAGGGCCGCGATGACACACAATGAGCAGAGCAGGCGGGGGATGGCGAGGCCACACAGGGGCATCAGCAGTCTCCTCCTGAGACGGGGTATGTGACTGGCAAGCGGTATCTTCCGCTTGCGCCCCACGAGTTCCTGCGACGCCACGGAGGACGGCGGAGACGGAAGACGGCGGACGGCGAGGCTGACCACGGAAGACACGGAAGACACGGAAATGGAGGACGGCGGAGACGGAAGACGGCGAACGGCGAGGCTGACCACGGAACACACGGAAGACACGGAAACGGAAGACGACCGAGATGGAGGACGGGGGGAATGCAAGACGGCGAACGGCGAGGCTGACCACGGAACACACGGAAGACACGGAAACGAAGGACGGCGGAGGGGTCCACGGAGGACACGGAAACGGCAGAGGCAACGGCAGTGGGGGGATACGGCGGGTGAGACCACGCCTGTGGCGAAGGGCGAGGGAGGAAGGCAGGTGCTCGCGAGGGAATGTCAGCCGGGACTCGACGTAAGCACGATGGCCACCGTAGAGGAGTGTCGACGATGCCACGACGCGGACCGCACATTCGCGAGCTGTTCGACCTGACCGGCAAAGTTGCGATGGTCACCGGCGGGGCCCGCACCCTGGGGCTGGACATGGCCGAGGCCCTGGGCGACGCCGGGGCCGATCTGGTGATCACGTCGCGCGAGGAGGCCAACGCCGTCGCCAGCGCCGAAGACCTCAGCGGCTACCTCGGGGTGAAGGTCCTCCCGCTCGGGATGGATGTAACCGAGGAGGCTTCCGTTGAGGAGGCGTTCCGTCGCGTTCAGGATACGTATGGCAAGCTGGACATCCTCGTCTGCAATGCCGGGGGCGGGCGGCGCACCGGCGGCGGCGTCCGTACCGATGACCGCCTGACCAGCGACTTCGACCATGTCATCGCCACCAACATCCGCGGCACCTTCCTGTGCTGCCGGTTTGCGCTGCCGCTGATGAAGGCCCACGGCGGCGGCGCGATCATCACCATCGGCTCGATCAGCGGGATGGTCGGCCGTGACCGCTGGGTGTACGAGGGCTCACCGGGCATGGTCCCCAACCTGGTGGACTACAGCGCCGCCAAGGGCGGCGTCATCGGCTTCACCCGCGACCTCGCCGCGGAGGTGGCCCGCGATGGCATCCGCGTCAACAGCATCTCGCCGGGCGGGTTCGAGCGCGGCCAGCCGGAGGAGTTCATCCGCCGCTACAGCAAGCAGACGATGCTCGGGCGGATGGGCCGCGACGGCGTCGACCTCAAGGGCGCCGTGGTGTTCCTCGCCTCCGATGCCGCCGGCTACGTCACCGGGCTCAATCTCGCCGTGGATGGAGGGTTCACCGCATGGTAGGGGAGAGGCCGGCGATCCTGGTGGTTGGTTGTGGCTCGATCGGTCAGCGGCACGCGCGGCTGCTGGCGGAGCGCGCCGATGTGGCGGTGTGGGTGTGCGACGCGGTCGACGCGAACCTGCAGGCCGCGGTTGCGGCCGCGCCCGGCACCCGGCCCTATGCTGACTACACCGCGGCCCTGGCCGACCAGCCCGCGGCCGTCTTCGTCTGCACCCCCAACCACCTCCACCGCCCGATGAGCATCGCCGCCCTCGAGGCGGGCTGTCACGTGTTCTGCGAGAAGCCACTGGCCGAGAGCGTGGAGAGCGCCCGCGAGATTGCCGCCGCCGCGGCCGCCTCCGACCGCATCTTCCAGGTCGGCTACGTGCTACGGCAGTACCCGGGCATCAAGCGCATCGTCACGATGGTGCAGGATGGTGAGATGGGAACCCTCATCGGCGGCCGTGCGCTCGTCGGCACCTACTTCACCCTGATGTGCGCCCAGACCCCCTACCGCTTGCGCGAGAAGAACGTGTTGGTCGTCGACTACACCCACCAGCCGGACTACCTGCGCCTGATCTTCGGCCAGGCGGTGCGCGTCAGCGCCGAATCGGCAACCCTGGGCAAGCTGGAGATGATGCCCGAGCCGAACGTGTTCAGCCTGATGATTCGCTACGCCTCCGGGGCACTGGTGCAGATCCACCTCGACTACGTGCAGCATCCGCAGCAGCATATCCTCGAGGTCTTCGGCGACCGGCGCAGCGTGGCGCTGGACTTCACGAGCGGAGAGCTGCGGGTCTATGACCGCGAGCGGGAGGGCTACCAGGCAGTGCAGTATGCCTTCGCGCGCGACGACCTGTTCCGCACGCAGATCGAGGACTTCCTCGCCGCGGTGCGCGGTGAGGGTGCGGTGCCGGTCAACGCCCGGGACGGGGTCGCGGCGCTGCAGGTGGCCGAAGCGGCGATTGCGTCGGCCGAGACCGGGCAGGCGGTGGCGGTGTCGTAGACCTCTCTTTGGCTCCGTTCTGCGCGATGACTTCGGCCCCCAAAGCGACGTTGATGTGCTGGTAGAGTATGAACCCGGGGCTGTTGTCACACTCATCGACATGGCCGGACACGAGATTGAGCTGACGGAGATGCTCGGCCGCAAGGTCGACTTGCGGACTCCTGAGGACCTCAGCCGCTACTTCCGCGACCGCGTCGTCGCATCGGCGGTGGTGCAGTACGTTGGGTAGCTGTGTCCCCGGCTAGTGCCGCGCTAAGCATGATTCCACGGGTCTGGCCCATCGCGCGGATCGGTCCGTGCAGAGTTCATGGACGGGGCCGTTGTAGCCCGGAGGGCGGCCGTCCCGCCCTGCGGGACCACCGGCGGAAGCCGGTGGAAGCAGGGCCACCAACCTTCGCCAGAGCCCCGGCAGGGGCGGCAGAAGCCGTCCTCCGGCCCCGTACGCCGGTTGTGCCGCCCCTATCGGGGCTCAGGTCGGGGAGCCGGTCAGCACCCCACCAGCTTCCGCTGGTGGCAAGTTGCGGCCGCCCCTTCGGGGCTACATCGGCGATGTCGCGAGGCTGCCAGGAGCGACACGGTGTCCCGCCGAGAATCATGCGTGCCACATCACTCTCGCCCCCTCCCGGAGGCCACTTGCATGACCACCACATACCGCCTCTTGCCGGTCTGCCTGGCTGCCCTCATGCCCCTGGGCCTCCCTCGGCCCGCCTCGGCCGCGGATGCCACGAGCGCTCAGGTACCCCGCAACGACTGGTACGCCCACTCGATCGTCAATGCCCACTTCGACAACCACTCCGGCTCGCTCGGCGAGGGCCAGAGCGTCGATGACCTCGTCCGGCTCGTCGGCTCCATGCCTGTCACCATGATCCAGGCGTCCGCGCAGAGTAATGGCTTCGCCACCTATCCCAGTGCGGTCTGCCCCGCCAACCCGACCGCGTATGATACCCTCGGCACCTTCAAGCAAGTCACCGACCGGCTGCACCGCAAGCTGTGCATCTACATCAACGCCGCCATCCGCTCGCCCCTCATCAAGCTGCACCCCGAGTACGCCGCCGTCGACAAGGATGGCAAGGCCAGCGACCGCTTCGTCTGCCAGCGACCGCACACGCAAGCGAAGGACTACCTGTACGAGGTGCACCTGCCCCAGATCCGCGAGATCATCGCCCGGTATGATCCCGACGGCTTCTGGTTCGACAGCGACTCCAGCATCGCGCAGCCGTGCTGGTGCGAGCGCTGTGTGGCGGAGTGGAAGGTCTTCAGCGGTCTCCCCGCCCCCCGTCGCGAAGATGATCCCAACTGGCGCAAGTGGCTGGAGTGGCACCGCGTCCGCTTCAACGAGTACCGGCGTCTCGTCGCCGAGACGATCCACACCGCCAGCCCGAAGGCGATGTATACCAGCAACTGGTCGTGGGCGTTCGACCCGGAGCCGATCCCCGACTATGTGGATACGCTCACCGGCGACGCCGGCCTACCGCAGATCCAACTGACGACCATGCGCTGGGGGGCGCAGCGCAAGGTCCCATGGGACATGATGAGCTATACGGCGGGCTTCCGGGCCTTCACCCGCGAGCAGTCGCTGCAGCGCAGCCTGCAGGAAGCGGCCCTCACCATCGCCGGCGGCGGCGCCTGGTTTGTGTGGGGCTTCTCGGCCGGGCCGCTGCCGCCGTACGGCGTCGAGACGGCGCGCCACTGCGCCGAGTTCGTCCGCGACCGCGAGGCCGC
>CAZIWQ010000110.1:0-11306 GCA_964542355.1 uncultured Armatimonadia bacterium | reverse complement strand
GAGGGAGTCTTGTGCCTGCGTCGCGGCAACCCGCTACAGGGGTGGCGCGTGTCGGGGCTCTCGCGAGAGGCGTTCACAGCGTCGGTGCAAGACAGGCGACCTCGCCCTTGTCGGTTGCCGCGACGACCTGCGGGCCGGTTGGCGTCACGACGGCCATCATCGCGCCGGGGCTGCCGGTGACCCGCCCACTGCGGCGTAGCGCCCCCTCGCCATCGATCACGTACAGCGACCCGTCGACACAGCCGGCAACCAGCAGCGCGCTGCGGGCGCCTGCGGGCGTCATCGCCTGCAATGACATCGGTGCCGCCGGCAGGTTGACGGACCACAGCTTCTCGCAACGGCCGGTCAGCGCGACGACCAGCCCTTCTGCGGTTGCGACGACGAGCTCCTGCTTGCCGTCACCGTTGAGGTCGGCGACGGCGAGGTCGCGCATCCGGGAACGCGGCGCGGCTTGCGCCCCGGGCCCGAACTGTGCGTTGTAGCGGGGAGTGCCGTCCTCGGCGAACACCGTCAGCCGGTTCCAGATCCCGTTGATGAGCGTGACCACCTCGGCCGTGCCATCCCCCTCGAGGTCGGCGCGCACGAGGGCGGTGCGGTTCTGCGCAGTCCAGCCGCCGACGTAGGTGTGCCCGGCCGGCACGCCATTGTAGCCGGCGCCGACCGCGTCCTTCCCGTTGTTCAGGATCCGGACGTTGTCCGAGCCGTTGGGCCATTGTGCCATCAGCAGATTGAGGCTCTTGTCCGGCCCGTTGACAGGCAGGAACTTCCATACCGGCCCCCAGAACACCGGCATGCGCTTCACAAGCTGCCCGGCCTCGTCGATCACCTCGAGCGTGCACGCACTGCCCACGACGCACTGGCTCTTGCCCCCGTAGAACACGCCCGTATGGAGGCTGTGGACACCCTCGTGCCCCGGGGCCGTCTTGAACCAGTAGGGCTTGGCGGCTTCATAGACCGCCGGGTCCATGACCGAGGTGAAGGTCCACTTGCGCGCCCCGCTCTCATCGAAGGCGATGACCTTCTCATCCTGGCACCCGACGAGTAGCAGCCGGTGGTCGGCCCACCAGTTGATCGCGCGGATCTTCCCGTCGGCCTGAAGGGTGCGCACCGGCTTGCCGTCGAGCGCCAGCAGGTGGACCGTCTTCTCCTCAGCGATTGCGAGCAGCGTCCCCTGGGGGGAGGGCATGGCGATCATCGCCACGACCTTGCCGCCGACCTGTGCGGTCGCAGTCGCGGCGAGGGGGGGCAGTGCGAGACGCGGGGTTCCAGCGGCGGCGGCGAGCTGATCGACCCGCTGCTTGCGTCCGGCCGCCACGAGGGTGGTGAGGCCTTCTCCGAGCTGCGTTTCGGCTTCGCCGGCGGGGACTGCGCCAGCCAACTTGTGCCGCCCCGCGCCGAGCTTCACCGCAGTGGTGCCCGGGGCAGTGCCCGCCACCGTGGCGACCGCGGCGGCGTCCAGCAGGAGCTTGCCGCCATCCGCCAGGCGGAGCGTGAGGGTGGCCTCGCGCGTGCTCTCGACCTCGATCACCCCGGCGGTGAAGTCCCAATCGAGGTCGACCGGCACGTCGGCAGACACGAGAGCCTGGTCGAGACCGGCGGAGGTGAGTGCGTGGCCGGAGAGATGGTCGCCGGCCACGATCACCAGCTCGCCCGCGCAGGCCCGGTAGTCGCCGGTCACCGCCAGCGCGGGGGTTGGCAGACACATCGCGGCGGCGTTGTCCGCCACCCGCAGACAGGCCGGTGGCGTGGTCTCTGTCCCCTGGGCGAGGAGGGTGAAGGTCCGGCGATGCTCGCCCTGCTTCACCGGCCCCTGCCACTCGAAGCTGCAAATGCCACCGGCGCTGGTTGCCGGCTGGACATCGCAAGACCGCAGGTCATAGTAGGACGGGGTGTTGACCGGGACGGCGCCATCGGGGCGAATGGCCAGCCCGCCGAAGCCGATGTTGGCCTTGGCGTTGCCCGCCCGCACACCGACCACGGTGAGGCGCAGCCGATGCTCGCCGGCGGGCAGCGTTAGCCGGCCTAGCGAGATGCGCGTCTCCTTGACGTCATCCGCATAGTTGTCGAAGTCCTCGCCGATCGGCTTGCCGTCGATGGAGATCCGGACGCGGCCGCGGTCGACATAGTTGAGGAAGTCGGCGTAGAACTCTCCGCTCGCCGGACGATCGAGGTGAAACGTCATCTCCATCCACGGGCCGACTTCCGTCGCGCGCAGGAGCATGGCCCCCAGGCTATCGAGGGCGACGACGTGCTCCGGGCCGGGCGGGTCGCTGGTCCATTTCGCGTCGAGGGCGCGGAACTGCACCCAGCCGGGGAGGACGACGGCGGCCCCGCCGGCCACCAGCCGGATCGCCTGCTCGCTCGGGTTCCAGACTCCCGACGACGGCTGCCAGGTGGTCGTCACCTTCATGTTCTGACTGTCGGCGCGGAACGTGAGGTCATCGACGACCACGGCGTACTTGCCGGTGCGCTGGGCGAGCGTGCGGCGCCAGTTGCAGAACGCGGCCTTCGGCACCTCGCCCACGGCTGTCGCCATCGGCCCGAGCACGTTCCTATGTAGCAGCGCGCCGTCCCTGGCGACGACGGGCTCGACCATGCCGTCCGCACTCGTCACCACCTGGTTGTGGTAGCCGGCCAGGCAGGTGCGGCCATTGAGCCGCAGCTCCAGCACGTCGAAGGTGTGGCACGGGTTGCGCGAGTTCTCGTCGTAGCCGTCGAGCAGGACGTAGTCTCCGCGGGCGTCGGGGGCGCTGCGGTAGCTCCCGAAGCGGAAGCAGTTGGCATACGGGATCCCGCTCGCGCGCGAATCCCGCATCGGCCGGGGCATCGGCATGATCGTCCAGCGACCGACCAGATCGGTGGGGAGCGCGGGCTTGATAACCTGTTCGTCCGGCCAGTACGACTGCCCGAGGCGGAAGACGTCGGTATCGACCTGCGTGCGTCCGCGATAGGTGATCCAGCGCCCGTCACCGGTGAGGTAGGCGGCCTTGTTGAGGAAGTCCATCGCGGCACCGGTCAGGTTGCCGTCCGGCGTGCGGCCGTTGGCGAGGATCTCCTGTCCCCGCAACAGCTCGGGCAGGACGCCGTTCTGCAGCGGGATGCGGTCGCCGGTCAGCACCATGTAGGTGAGGATCGGCGCCGTGCCGGTGTTGAACCAGTACAGGTTGTCGCTCTCCCCGTGCACCCAGGCGTGCTTGTGCAGGGAGTGGAAGCACAGCTCGCCCCCGCGCTGACACTGCGCCCACATCGGGTCGGGGTAGTACTTGTTGAAGTACCGCCCCAGGACATACAGCGAGATGGCGGCCCATTGCCCGTGGCGTGAGCTGACCGCGCCCGGTGCGGTGGTGACGAAGTACGTCCCTTCGCGCTGCACGATCAGGCGGTGGTGGATCTGGCGGGCGAGAGCATTCGTGATCTTCAGTCGCTCGGCGTCGGTGAAGACCGGGCTCTCCTCGATCAGGTCCCAGAACAGCATCATCATGTGTGAGTTGTAGTGATAGGTGCCGGCCAGCGGATCGTGCTTGTTCTCGATGCGCTCGCCGTCGATCTGATCGATCTCCTTGAGCGCCTGAGCGTCGGGGAAGGCGAGGCGCACGACCTCGCGCGCCGCATGCTGATCCCCGGCCATGTAGAACTGGGCCATGCACTTGCTGATGCTGTTCCACCCGAAGTAGCCGGTCGAGCCATACATCTTCGAGGCTTCCCAGATCTCGGCCTGACGGGCGTCGGCGGGGGGCGTGAGCCCCTTGCCCAATCGCGTCTCCATGAGCCAGCCGACGGCAAGCTTGCCGTCCACGGGTGCGGTGGCGGTGAGCTTGCGGGCCAGCACTGCGGCGGCCTCGGTGACCCCGGCCGCGTCGCTGCCGCCCACCAGGATCGCGCTGTATCCATTGGCGAAGGGATCGTGGAGCGTGCGCACAGCGTAGCCCCCGACGCCCGGGTACTTGAGGTCCATCAGGCTATAGTAGAGGTCATAGAGGGCATTACTGGTGAGGTTGGTAGAGCGGTTGCCCAGCACGATCAGATTCCCCCGCAGCGGCACGGCTGCGGCCAGGTCGCTGTCGCTGACGATGGGAACCCGGGCCCCCGTGTGGGTCTGCACGGCCGCCTGGAGAGACGTTGCTGCCGCACTGTAGATACCCGAGGCCGGGGCGACGATGCTAACAGTCGATTTGCCGCCCTCGACGAGGGGGATGCTCAGGTGCAGGTCCTTGAGCCGATCGTATTGCTTCACCTCCGGCTTCGGTGGCGGGGGCGGGGCCGGCCCGGCCGCGACCGACACTCCGCCGATCAGTACCACGGGCGTAGGCTCCTTGTGGGAGTACAGGTAGATCATCGCCTGGGTGGTATCGGGCGGGGCGACCCCCTCCACGACGATCTCGTCCCAGCCCTGAGAGACCTCAGTAGCCAGCTCGACCTGGGCCAGCGTGTTGGCGGGGAGGAAGCGCAACTGGCAGTGCGAGCCCGCGGGGGTGGCGCCCGCGACGGCTCTGACCTTGACGGTCACCCGGTACAGCAGGTTGGGTTTGGCCGGGAAGGCCTGAGTGACTCCGATCTCGGCGTTCGCGTCATTGTCCTGCAGGAGGACGGCGTGCGTGCCGGGCGCGGCTTCCACGACCTTGGCGGTCGCATCCTGGCTGCCGGCATAGCGCCCCCAGCCCCGGGGGAGGCCGGCGGCGTCGGCGCCCGCCGCGAAGTCCGGGTTCACCAGGGCAACCGGGGCCATGTCGGCATAGCCGAGGGCCGCCGCGGTCATTGCCAGCAGGACTGCCAGTGACAGCCGATGGACGCGTCGGAGATGAGACATGGTGCACCTCACTCGGGGTATGGGCATGACGACCTGGCGCCATTGGTGGCGCCCGGCGGCCCTACACGTCGGTCATCGCGACGAGTGCCGCCTCCTGCCCGGAGCGCCGGATGGCCTCGACGATGCGCTGGCCCTCGTAGCCGTCCTCCATCGTCGCATACGGCCGGTGGCCGTCGCGGATGGCGCGGATGAACTCGTCCACGAAGTAGGCGTCCCCGTTCAGCTCGCGCGGCGGCACCGGCAGTTTCTCCTCCTCAGCCTTCACCCGGGCGACGTGAATGTGCGCCCCGTCGGCATCCCGCACCAGCCACGCACTGGCGTCCTCGCAGATCACATACTGGTGCATGGGCAGAAACGGCATGGCCATGTAGGAGAGACTGCCGAGCACGTCACCCCGATGCGTCGTGATTGCGTGGATGAACTCCTCGTTGAGGGGGTCGGGGCCGGTGGTCTTGGTGCGCGCGACCACGGTGTCGATCTCGCCGCCCATGAAGCGGAGCCACTCGCTGATGTGGACACCATCGTGCATCAGGATGGGCCCCCACACGGCGGGGTCTTGCGTGGCGCGGTGCCCCATCCCACGGCACAGCAGGCCCCCGGGCTTCGGGTGGACGGCGCCGACGCACAGGAGCTTGCCCCACCGCTCTTCGGCGACGAGCTGGCGCAGGTACTGCTGCTCGGCCGATCCTCGCATGCTCAGGTTCACGACGGTGGCGACGTTGCGGCAGGCCGCAACCATCGCCCGGGCGTCGGCGACGTTGAGCGCGATCGGCTTCTCACAGTAGACGTGCAGACCCCGCTCGGCGGCAGCGATGGTCTGCTCGGCGTGGACGTTGTTGTCGGTGTTGATGCAGACGGCGTCGAGGCCTTCGTCGAGCAGGTGGCGGTAGTCGAGGAAGCGCTTGCCGGCGAGGTTCTCCTGATCGCAGACGTCGAGGCGCTCCTGGCGGATGTCGCAGATGCCGACGAGCTCGACGTCCTCGCGCGCGTTCACCGCGCGCGCATTGCAGATTCCCCGTCCGCCGACGCCGATGATGCCGAACCGGAGCTTAGCCATAGGGTCTCCCTCAGTGGGTCTGGTGTTGGGTGCACCTCGAGACCCGGCCAACCCGGCCGGGTCTCGAGGAACGTCTCGTGGCGTGCAGCTACAGCGTGGGCCACTGGCTACCGCCAGCGCCGCCAGTGCCACCGGTGCCCCCTGCGCCGCCGGTCCCCCCAGTCCCTCCGCCGCCCCAGGTGCCACCCGTGCCGCCGGTGGCTCCGGCGCCGCCACCCGGCAGCGCGAAGCCATTGAGCACAGTCTGCCACACACCCCGTACCGCCGTGAACTCCTGCTCCCCCGCATCCACGATGAACAGATAGCCCATGTTCCCCTCAACCAGGGCCACGAGTTGCGTCAGCCGGCGGACGCCCTGGGGGTTGACGGCGGTGAACTCCACGGCCTGCGCCGGGCGACCGCCGACCGTGCATGCCCCGCGCCCGAGCTCGCGGTAGTCGCGGCACTGGCGCTGGATCTGTCCGTGGACGTCGGCTAGCAGCTTCCCGGCGGAGGGGGCGTTGGGCGCCAGCATCAGGTCGGCGGTTAGCCCGGGCCCGCTGAGCCGCAGCGGCGGCCCGTCCGGGACCTCCGCGGCCCGCCAATCACGCGGGTGCCCGAGCTGGAAGCGGCCCTGCCGGTCGCGGTAGAGCACGAAGCCGGCCGGCGGGGTGACGGCCGGCGGGGGACCGGCGACACCGGCTTGCTGGCCGAGCAGTGCGGCGCGCTTCTGGGCATACTCCGCGTCGCTCAGGATGCCGGCCTGGCGCGCGGCGTCGAGTGCCTGGAGCTTCTGTAGCGTGGCAGGATCGATGGCCGGCGCGGGGGGCTGGAGCTTGGCCTCCAGCTCCGCGCGCTTGCGCGCATACTCATCATCACTGCGGATGCCGGCGGCATGGGCGGTCTCCAGCGCCTGGAGCTTCGCGCGCACCTGCGCGGCGTCAGGGGTCGGCGCGGCACCCGTGGTTCCCTGGCCCCCGCCCGTGAAGCCTCCCGCGCGGCCGGTCCCTATTGTTGCGACCGCGGGCGCCAGCGTCAGCGGATGGGTGGTGAAGCCGCCCTTCTCCGCGGCGCGGGCGACGGTGACCGTCAGACGCGCGCCGGCCGCCAGCGCCGCCTCGAACGCGCTGATGCCGGGCACCGGCTTCCCACCAATGTCGAGGACGACATCGTCGTCGCGGAAGCCGGCCTGCGCGGCGGCGGAGCCAGGCGCGACCTCGGTAACCATCACTCCCGCCGCCTTGCCGGTCATCTGCTGCAGTGTCTCCCGGTCATCGTCGGAGAGTGCCTCGAGGGTCAGCCCCGCCGCGGCGGCGAGCCCGGCGGGAGGCGTCGGGCCGGTGACTGGCGGGATCGGCGGCGCCCCGCCGGCTACCGGAGCCGGCGCTGGCAGGGCCGGGATCATCACGGTCTCCGTGACGATATCAGCGGCGACGATGGAGACGACGTCCAGGTCCTCCCAGTGTCCGACCTCGAACTCCACCTTGCCGGTCTTCCCGGCGAGGGCGGCGTCCACGTCCGCCGGGCAGTTGACGGCGGACTTGCTGACCTTGAGGATGACATCGCCTTTCTCCAGCTTGCCGGCAGCCGCGGGCGATTGCGGCGCCACTGCTGTCACCCGCACGCCCTCGATCTGCTTGTCGAGGACCTCCTCGATCTTGTCGCGCTCGTCCTGTGTCAGGGCCGCGAGCGTGAGCCCGATGGCGGCCGAGGGGGTCGCCGCAGTCTGGTCCCGCACCGGCGCGGGGGGCGTCGCTGCACCGTCAACGGGCGGGGCGTCGATGAACAGCGTGAGTGAGCTGAGGGCTCCGGTGCCGTCGGGCCGCGCCGCGGTGACCTCGATGCGCCCGGCCTTGCCGGCGAACTCCTGGACTGCCTCCTGAGGCGATGCGACACCCCGCTTGCTGATTGCCAGGATCACGTCGCCGGCGCGGAAGCCGGCCTTCTCCGCCGGTGAGCCGGGGGCGACCTGACCCACCCGCACCCCTACACGGTACCCGATGCTCTTCTCGATCGAGTCGAGCTGCTCGGGGCTGAGCGCCTCGAGCGCCAGACCGATCCTCGGACGGGGAGCCCCCTGGGCAAACAGCGGTCCCGTGGCCGCGAGGCCAACCAGGTGGAGTGAGACCAGCCAGATGGCACCTATGCGTCTCATTGCCGAACCTCCTGTATCCGGGCCTGTGATTGCCGGGCAGGCGGCGCCCGGAACCCGGGGGGCCCGCCACCGGCTACTGCTTCTGCGCGTGATGCTGGAGCAGGATCTTCGTCTTGCCCGTCTTCTTGTCTTGGGAGACCATGACCATCTTGAGGTCCATGCCGTTGCCCATCTGCATCATCAGGGTCTTCCCGTCGTCGCCGGAGCCTTCCTGGCTGTGGACCGCCGTGTACTTGTCCTTGTAGAACTTGGCGACCTTGTCGAAGGGGTCTGTCGTCACGAGCTCCGCGGTCGTCACCCCACCCTCGGCGCTGCCGGCGGTGATGGAGTTCTCCACCGTGGCGCCCGGGTACGGCTCGAGGCCGAGCTTCGCGGCATCGATGGTCTTGCCGGTCTGGGCAGTGAGGGTCTTGCCATCCGCTTGCGTGATCTTAGTCTCCGATTCGCCCTCGTTCTTCCCCTGCTTCGACTCGACCTGAACGTCGCCTTTCTCCGTATGGAAGGTGGCCTTCCCGCTCTTCGCGAGCTTCGCCGCCTCCCCAGCATTGCGGGCCGCGTCGACGGTCTCCCGCGCCTTGCCACAACCGACGATCACCACCAGAGCGGCGACGGTCAGCGCGGCTACCACAGCCATCAGTGTCCTCGTCATCCGACTCCCTCCTGTCGTGCGGTAATGGATGCGCCGTCCGATCTATTGTAGCTCGATAAGGCCTGCCTGGTCGATCCACCAGGTGTTGCCCCCGGTGCCACACCACATCTGCCAGAGCGACCGCGCCGTCTTGAGCAGCGACAGGTTGCAGGCACAGCGCGTCTGCTTCGCCGGGTTGATGCCGAGCGAGGCGAAGGGGACGCGCCACTCGACGGTCCAGCGTCCGGCGTCGACGACGCGGGCCTTGAAGACCACCCCCTCCGCCGCACGCTGCACCGCCGCGGCGGGGGCTCGGGACTCATCGCTGCTCTCGAAGTGACCGGAGGCGAACCCGCGCAGCAGCAGGATCGGGGCCTGCTTGCCTGCCGCCGAGTTGCGGATGGCGATCTCCGCCGCATCGTCGTGGCCCCACTCGCGCCCGAGCTTGAGCGGAGCCGTGGTCAGCACCGCGTTGTCCATGGCGACGTACAGAGCCGTGTCATCGCGGTAGATCCAGGCCAGGCTGCGCGGTGTCGTCTTCCCGCCATCGATGCCCTGCTCGATGACCATCGCCGTGGCGGGGTCGAGCCCGCCCCACTCCGCCGCGGTGAGTGTGCCGTCGATGGTGGGTGGCGTGGTCACGCGAGACACCTTGTAGAGCGGTGGCGGCCCCGGGGGCCGGACCGGCGTGGGAGGCACTGGTGGCGATACCTCGCGCACCCGGTGAGTGACCGGCCATGAGGCACGCGTCGCCGCCCGCACCAGCCCGATCTGTCCGAGCGGCAGTTGCTTGAAGCCTAGCTTGAGGGCCGGCGAATCCGCTCGCAGGCGGTAGTCACCGTGGGCCGCGTCGACAAAGCGCGGGTCCTGATCGGTCAGATTGTCGGTGAGCGTCAGGTAGGGTTTGGCCACCGCCTCGATGTCCGACCACCGGCCCCCGCACGAGACGTTGCGCGCCACGCGGTTGTACTTCGGTGCGCCCGGCTCGTCCTCCAGAATCCTCACCAGGTGCGGATACCGCGTGCTCCACGGGGGCGACTGGTACGGCATCTCCTTCAGCAGCTTGGGCATGTAGTCATCGATGTGGTACTTCATCCAGTTCAGGCCGCGGGCGTCGACATGCAGCGCCGGGGCGCAGTCGACAAACACGTTGTTCTCGACAGTGACGTTGCGTCCGCCGCAGATGGCCATCGCGTTGGTGACGTGGCGGAACAGGTTCCCGTAGATGGTGAAGCCGCCGACCGCATCATCGAGGTAAATCCCGAGGGCGCCGATATGCCCCGGGCCGACAATGTCGTGGAAGAAGTTGTAACGGATAACGGTGCCCTGCCAGTCAAAGCGCCGGCCACTGTAGAACGCGCCGACGTCACCGGTCTCGTAGCACACGCTGTGGATCTCGTTGTACTCGATCACGTGGTCGTTGCCGCCGAGCAGGATGCCGTTGTGCGGGCCGTCGTGGATCAGGTTGTGTGATACCCGCTGCCCCACGCCGTCCACCCCGACGGCGGGCCGGTAGGTGCGCTCGAGTCGCGCATAGTCGTAGATGTGGTTGTTCTCGGCGTAGTTCTGGGCGGGAGTGAGGGTCTTGCGGTCACCGCCGCCGAGGCTGATGCCGGTCGCGCCGGTATCGTGGATATCGCAGCCGATGACCCCGTTGTGGCTGCCACCGACGGCCACGCCGCCGCTGCCGGTATTGCGGATCAGGCAGCCGACGACCCGGTTGCCGGTGCCCCCGGCGATCGTCACGGCCGTGCCGCGCGCCACTTCGAGCGTCATCCCCCGGAGGGTGATGTGCGAGGCGTCGGTGAGCGCCACCAGGGTCGACAGCACTGAGACGACGGGCTTGCCCTGCGCGATCGGGCGCGGGGGCCAGAAGTACAGGCGCCCGCTGGTCCGGTCGAGGTACCACTCACCGGGCGTGTCGAGCTCGCCTAGCAGGTTGAGCGCATAGTAGCGCTGGCCCCGCTTGTACCCGTAGCCGTGTCGCGGCAGGCCGAGTGTGATCGCGCGGGCCGCAGGATCGATCTTCTCGATCTTCTGGCGGCTGTCAGACCAGTCGTGAAACCAATAGCCATGCAGCCAGCCATCCGGCTCACTCACCCAGCGCGGCGGCCGGTCGCCGTCATACGCGATGCGGTTCCCGTCGTTGCCGTCGGGCACATCGACGATCCTGACGAAGCCCTGGTTGGGCCAGCGGGCGAGCGTCATCGGCTTGTCCTCGAAGAACAGCTCGATGGCCACCCCGCGCGACGCCATCACGCCCAGGTCGCTGATGCCCTGGGCCTTCAGGTCAGCCTGGAGCACCTTGCCCCGGGCCGCAGGGTCCAGGCGGTCCAGGATCGGCGGATCGGTGACGGGCCCGAAGCCCTTCACTTCACGGCCGCCGACCAGCCTCACCCGCTCATTGCGGTACGCGCGGTAGGTGATGGGTGCGTGCGCGGTGCCACTGTCGACAGCAGTCAGCTCAAGCGTCCGGGGGAGCTCGTACGCCCCGCCGCGCACGTGGACGGTCACTCCCCGGGCGGGACGCGCGTCGGCAGGGAGCTTGCGGATCTCGTCTCTGGCACGTGTGAGCGAGGCGAACGGACCATCCGTCTTCGCCCGGTCGGGGTCCGGCAGCCGCCCTGACCAGGCATCATTGCCATTGGTGGCGACATACAGTGTCAGGGTGGCGGGCGCC
>CAZIWQ010000109.1:0-11332 GCA_964542355.1 uncultured Armatimonadia bacterium | reverse complement strand
CCCCGCTATGCGGGGTCGGCGACGGCAGACGAGGAAGAGGAATGTCGGGGCGTAGCGTCTGGCCGAATAGGTCTCGTTTGCCTCGCCTACGAGCTGACGGAGAGCGCAGGGCGCCCTAAGCCGAACTGCGTGCCTCGATGGCTCCGCCCTCTGCGGCCGGACATGCCTTGCGCAATGACGAACGGAGGCAGCAGACCGAACACGAGCGTGCGCCGGTAGTCTTCCGGAAGAGCTGGGACTCCCGTCGCCTCCCCGCGATCCGCATCGAGGTGTCGCCAGCATGCAGAGCGACCTCAACTGGCAGTCCCTACGCATGCTGAATGCAAGCCGGACTGGCGCATTTGAGGAGTTGTGCAGCCAACTCGCACGCTACGAGTACGCGAAGGAGGACGGCAGCTTCGTCCGCAAGGGCACGCCCGATGCCGGGGTCGAGTGCTACTGGACGCTGGCCGGTGGCGGCGAACACGCATGGCAGGCCAAGTTCTTCCCCGAGACGCTCGGCGACAGCCAGTGGCGGCAACTGAATGCATCTGCCAGGACGGCCATCGCGAGGCATCCGGATCTGCGCAAGTATACGGTGTGCATGCCTATCGACCTACCTGACTCGCGAGCCCCCGGGAAGTCCACTGCACGCAGGAGATGGGAGGATCACGTCGCCAGATGGACCGCCTACGCACAGGAACGCGGCATGGACGTGGAGTTCGAGTTCTGGGGCAGCTCGGAGCTTCTTGACCGGCTCTCTGGGCTCAAGCATCGCGGGAGGCGGTTCTTCTGGTTCGGGGGGCGCTACCTGAGCGATGAGACGTTCGGGCGTCGCCTCGAGGAAGCGATCGAGAGCGCGGGTGAACGCTACTCGCCGCAGATCCACGTGGATGTGGAACTCGCGTGTCTGTTCGATGGGCTCGCACGGACGCCAGCCTTCGCGGGGGAAGTGCAGTCCTTGGCCCAGGGCTTGGCGAGCCAGACCGACCGGCTGGCGCGGTTTGCCGACGACCCAGCGGCCCCGCCTGCTCTCGCTGCCACTGTCGAGACCTGTCGGACCATCGAGTCTACGCTCGCGTCCGCCGACTTGGATGGCGTCGAGGTCATCGGCTGGGACCTGGTCCAGTCGAAGGCCACGGGTGCCCTGATCCAGATCGAGGACACTGTCGATGCGCTGGAGTCCACTGGCCACACCAACTCGCGGGCGCGCGGCGCTGTTCTGAGGGGGGCTGATGCCTACAGAGGCCCGTCATTCGAGGAGGAATGCACTGCGGCTCTCTCCTGGACCCGGCGACGAGTAGAGGAGATCCGGGCGTACGCGACGAGCGACGTGGCACGCCTGAGCGAACACCCCGCGCTACTCCTGGTCGGGGAGGCGGGTGTCGGCAAGACACACTTCCTCTGTGACATGGCTCAGAGGCATCTGGGCGGTGGCACCCCTGTGGTCCTGGCGTTCGGCGAGTGCTTCACCCCCGGGGACCCCTGGCCTCAGGTGGCGAGGTCACTCGGCCTGCCCGGTGACCTCGACCGAGACAGCCTTCTCGGGGCCCTTGAGGCTGCGGCGCAGGCGTGGGGGAGACGATTTCTTCTCGTCATTGACGCAATCAACGAGGGTGACGGGAGGAGGCTGTGGGCCACCCATCTGCCGGCCATCCTTGCGCACATCCGGCGTTCGCCATGGGTTGGCATTGTCCTCTCAGTGCGTACCGACTTCGAGGGCTCCTGCGTCAGCCCGACGCTTCACGAGCACCTGGTGCGGGTGGTGCACCAGGGCTTCGCAGGGGTGGAGTTCGAGGCAACTCAGCGCTTCTTCGAGCACTACGAGATCACCGCACCCAGCATGCCACTGCTCCTCCCGGAGTACCGCAATCCGCTGTTCCTGAAGGTGCTCTGCGAATCACTTCAGGCACGTGGCCTCCACTGCATTCCGGCGGGCCTCAGCGGGATCACGCAAGTCCTTCGCTTCTGGATGGATGCCATCGACAGCAAGCTAGCCCGTGAGGACGCCATGGACCTCGACCCCAAGGGTCGCATCGTACGCAAGGCGGTAGAGGCCGTCGCGGACGCCATGGCGGAGAGCAGGCAGACCCGGTTGCCCCGCGAGAAGGTCCGCGCCATAGTGGACGCAATCATGCCCGGACCGGGCTACACGAAGTCCCTCTTCAGACACCTGCTCTCCTCGGGGGTGCTGAGGGAGTTGCCCGGGCCGAGATCGGCCGATGGACCATCGGAGGAGGTGAGCTTCACCTACAACCGCTTCTCTGACCACCTGTTGGCGGATCGCCTACTGTGCAGGCTGGAGACGCAGGCGGGCCCCGACGTCTACCTGCGCAGAGGAGGCCCATTGGAGCGAACTCTGGCCGATGGTTCGTTCGCACACCAGCCTGGTCTCCTGACCGCGCTCGCCGTCCAACTGCCCGAGCGCGCGGGGGTGGAGCTTCCGGATGTGGCGCCTTCAGGCCTCGACTCGCAGCTCATCGGCGAGGCCCTGGTCCAGAGCGTGATCTGGCGACGCCGCGACGCCTTTTCGGTGCGCACGGAGGAGTGCATCAGCGCGCATGTGTTACCGCATGCAGACCTGTTCGAGGCGCTGATGCGCGCCGCGTTGTGTGTCTCCGCCGACCCCACACACCCCTACAATGCCGCCTGCTTGCACGAGTACCTGAGGAAGTACGACATGCCCCGCAGAGATGCGTCGTGGTCCGTGTTCCTGCACCACGAACACCAGGCCGGCGGAGAGGTGGACAGGCTGATCGAGTGGGCCTGGCATAGCCAGCAGGTCGATGCGCTGGATGACGAGGCAGCGTGGCTGTTTGGCCTCGCGCTGGGCTGGATGCTCGCTACACCGAACCGTTTCGTGCGTGATCACGCCACGAAGGCATTGGTCAGGCTCATGGAAGACCGGCCTGACACAATGTGCGACATCGTGTGCGCCTTCGCCGACGTAGACGATCCCTATGTTCTCGAGCGCGTCCTTGCTGCTGCCTACGGCTGCGCGATGAGAACCCGTGACGTCGAAGGGCTCAAGCGTCTTGCAGGCCAAGTGTTCCGTGTCTACTTTGACCCCGGGCGCCCGCCGGTCCACGTGCTGTCGCGCGACTACGCACGCGGCGTCGTCGAGGCGGCCTTGGTCAAGGGTGTACGCCTCGATGTGGATCGGGGCAAGCTCACGCCGCCCTATGGCAGCGAGTGGCCCAAGAGCATACCCAAGGAGGCCGGACTCAGGCGGTTGGTGGGGCTCGACGGCGCGACCTCATCCCTGTGCGACGCACCAGGTCACATCTGGCATTCCGTCATGTCGTGGGGGGACTTCTCTCGGTATGTCATCGGGACGAACGCAGGGACATCCCCATGGTACCGTACCCGTCGACGGGGCTCCGCAGGACCGCGGAGCCTGTCGAGGCAGCGACGGACCCTCGATCCCTCCCTCGTGCAGAGGTGGACCCTCAAGCGCGTCATGGAGCTCGGGTGGAGCGACAGGCTGTTCGGCGAGTTTGACGACTGTCTGGAGCGCTTTGGCAACCCGGGGAGAGCCGCCACCAAGGCCGAACGAATGGGCAAGAAGTACCAATGGATCGCATACCACGAGTGCCTGGCGCGCGTGGCGGACAACTTCCAGTGGGCCGGAGACGGGGACGACTACGTCGGCCCGTGGCAGCTCAGCAGGCGTGACATCGACCCGTCATGTCTGCTGCGCGGGGGCGATGCCGACGCAGGCTGGGAGCCCACTACGGCGTGCTGGTGGTCCCCAGTGCCGTGCACGTACTGGGGGGCCGGCATCTCCCCGGCGCAGTGGGTGTCCGACACGAAAAAACTCCCGGACCCGAAGGCCATGCTCAGGGTGGTCGACGACGGGGGAGCCAGGTGGTATGTCCTCAACTCCTCTGCGTGCTGGGAAGAGCCCACCCCAGCGGGATGCGGCGATGGGAGCGGAAGGCGACGGAGCATCACGTACTGGGTCGACAGCTACCTCGTGGACGAACACCACCTCGATGCCGTACAGAAGTGGGCGAGCAGCGAGACGGGAGTCACGCACCTGCGCACTGGCGCACAACACCTCCACCAAGTCTACCTGGGGGAGTACCCATGGGCGCCCGCCTACCGGGACACTGAGGGAACGTACGCGTACGCCGGCGTAGTGGACGTGCTACTGACGAGCCCGCCCGAGACGGCGGCGCGGTGCGTCCCGACGACCGTTCGCTACATGCAGGAGGCCGGGGAGCACGACTGCTCCATCGAGCGCACCGTGAGGCTGTGTCTGCCAGTGCCGACGTTGGTCTCCGGAATGCGGCTGCGATGGATGGGCAGAGAAGGGGAATGGATGGACGCGCAAGGCAGGCGTGCCGTCATGCAGGATCCGTCTGCCGTCTCTAGAGGGCCGTCTGCCTTGCTGGTGCGTTGTGACGCGCTGACGGACTTCCTAGAGCGCGAAGGGCTCGGGCTGCTGTGGGTAGTGACGGGCCGCAAGACGGTGCTGGGAGGCGCGGCCACGCGCACCCCGGCCTCATGGCCGGGCGAACTCAGCATCCGTGGGGCTTACCGCGAGACGGCCGCTGCGATCGAGGGGGCGTTGCACACCGAGTACCAAGGGCCTGCGGAGACACAGTGAAGTCAGCGAGCATGTAGCCACGTCCAGTGCTGGTCGTCTCGGCGGACGCATTGAGCCCTGTGGGCGCCGCTTGCGCCAACGCTCCCGCGCGGCCCCCGTGAGCCTGGCCACCGTGTGAGGCCTGTTCCTGAGTCACATCCGGTCATCTGTCGTGTCCGTCCCGTGCCGTGCGCTCTGCGGGCGAGCTTGCTCGGCTGGAGCCGCGACACGAAGCGTTCGGCGCCAGCCCCGTGCGCGCTCGCGGTGCCCATGGATGCGGGCGCGATGGGGGATCCGCTTGTGTGTCGGGTGGCATGGTCTGGCCCGGGAGGCAGCGGGGGAGGATGCCCGTGGCGAGGCGGTAGACCGAGACGGACCCAGGCGAGGGCACGATGGGACCGTGTCGCCGCTGGTTCGCGCGAATCAGAACCGGGAGCAACCGGCCCCGACGTCGCTGTGTCTCCGAGACGGCCGAGAGCGTCCTCACGGACGCGGGACACGACTACGGCCTGGAATCCCCGGGGCAAGCCCCGGGGCTAAGTGACCCCGCTTCGCGGCGCCGGACGTGCTCCGCACGTTGACGACCCACGACCGGACTCGGCCCCCGCCCCCTTCGGCCGTATGGGTCTGACACGGACCCGCGCCGTCAATCCGCCGAGCATGCGGGTCTCGCGACACCGCTGAGTGAGTTACGCTGCGGCTAGCACCTATGCTCCGTGCTATCCACCGACTGCGGAGTGTCCCGGATCGCGCGACGGAGCCTCGCAGGCCGTGCGTGGGGCCCCCTCAGCCCACGCGGCGGGCTGACACCCCGCGCCCAGGGACTCAGCAGACAGCGTTGCGGCCAGCCCATCGAGTCTGCCCCACCTGCCACCGAAGCTGGGGCGGACCACGTCCCGGGGGACCAGGTCTGGGACGCGCAGCCGCCGCTCAGTACAAGAGCTTATGGTCGCGCAGGCCCGTGCCACCGTCGATGATCAGCCAGACTCCCGCCGCCAACATCGCCCCCACGATCATCCCCAGGAACAAGGGGCGGTAGCGCCGGAAGGTGCCATACCCGCCGTAGCGCAACAGCAGTGTCTGGCATACCCACCCGAGCAGCACCGAGAGCCATTCGCGCGGCAGGTACGTGATGTAGCTCATCGCATAGCCCACCGGATGCAGCGGCCACCACAGATAGTGCATTCGCAGGTAGCTCAGGATCACCAGCTTGGTCGCGCCGTAGAGCATCAGTGCCGGGCTCAGCCAGTCGGTATGCTTGAGGCCCCCGCTCGTCACCTGCTCCATGAAGCGATCGCACGCACGCGGCAGGCTCACAAACCGGTACTCGTTGATCGCCACCCCGCCGTGGTTGTAGGCCGCCCCCATCAAGGCCCAGTACGATACCGGGATCGCCACGACGGTGCCAATCGCCAGCGCCCAGGTCAGGTCGCGCGCGCGCGAGTGGTATTCGTCCGCCACCTGGAACGACTGCATGATGCGGGGCATCGGGCACACCCGCATGTCGTGCGTGAAGGCCAGGAGCATGGCCGTGGCGGTCCAACTGGTCTGCGGCATGGCATTGAAGGGCAGGATTGCGCGCACGATGTCATGCGCCCGCCAGTCGGGCTCCGCCATCCACGGCATCCCCGCCTCCGACACCAGCCGCGTCATCGCCAGGATGTAGCCGAAGGCGACCACGAGCACGAGGATGGCGACCCATGCTGTCATCCCGGCGTAAACGCACCATGCGACCATGAAGGCAAACGACGCGAGGCCGGCCCACACTGCCGCACGATACGACAGTGGCTCATCGGCATCGCCGCCTGTCCGGAAGGTCAGGCCGGTAGCCAGGATTTTCGCCAGGGGCCGGCGCGCCAGCCAAATGCTGACACCGGCCAGCGCCAGGTAAGCCCCGGCCGTCTGATGGCCGGGGAAGGGGAAGCTGTCGCCCGTGGCGTTGATCCGCAGCCCGTCCAGCCCCACCATGGTCCCCATCACTGCCTCCAGCCGCGCAATCCAGTAGAAGGCCCACAGCCCGAATGAGACCTCCCGCGTGAGGATGAAGCTCAGGCCCACGATCAGGGGATGGAAGGCGAAGTAAACGGTCCCGACGGCGCTCCAGGGGCGTCCCCAGCCGTATGTGGGGACCGGCTTGCCCATCAGTGACGCCAGCTCGATCTCCGGCAGGCCGGGAAAGTAGCCGTGCAGGCCGTTGTAGAAGTGCAGCGTGAAGGCTACGCCGAGCCCCACCCACATGATCCTGTCCGAGAAGAAGCTGTTCAGGAGCTTCCCGCGGTGGGCGTCGTCCATCACCTCGAGCGGCACCGCGGCCAGCGGGAACAGCAGGCGCTCGTGATCCACCCACTGGCGGTGGAACAGCGTTGCCAGACTCATCATCAGGACGTACGAGGCCAGGGTGAAGGCCGTCCATGCCGCGAGCGGAACCAGCCACGCGTTCCACGGTACACCGGCCGCCGAGCCCTCATAGAGCCCCTTGACCACCAGCGGGTCACTCGGCGACATCCACTGCGGGATCGTCCGCAGGAACTCCTCGGCGTAGCGCTTGTCCTCCGTCGCGTAGTAGTACGGCCCGGCAATCATCGGGATCAGCTTCTGCGCGAGATCGATGGAGGCGATGCCGGACGCCATCACCACGATCGTGAAGACCACCAGCAGCTCGGCCCGCTGCAACGCGAGGCGCGCGTTGATGGCCTTGAGCACGATGTTGAACAGCACATAGATGCACAGGAAGATGAAGAACCCGCCGATGGGCGGGTACGTGAGGGATATCTGCGTGCCGTGGATGATCAGCTCGGCGTACTGACTCCAGTCGCCCAGGAAGGCGGCCGCGAGCACACCGATGATGACCGCACGCCAGGTGAGACCCGGCAGTGGTTTCATGGGGTCAATTCGCTCGTATGGTTCGGTTTCGCGGGCGCCCAATTCGCCACCCGGCACTCATCCTCCTCCCAGGGGTGAGGGGTGAGGGAACGGCGGAGAGGGAACGGCGGCACGCGGCACGTGGCATGTGGCACTGGGCGAACGGCAGAAGGGCATCGGGATGCTGCGGTACCGACCCGCGCCCACAGCGCGGCAACGGCACCGCATCCCCGGGCGCGTCTGGTCGTTCCACGCCGTTCCCACACCCCAAGTCCCACGCCCCTCCCGCCCCCCTTGACAGCCGGGGCGCTTCATATTATAAAATGCAGTTCAACCATGTTGTGGAGACGACTCGTATGGTACCGATCCAATCGATCAAGCGCGCGCTCGACGTCCTGGATGCCCTGACCCTGCAAGGGATCAAGGGGCAGGGGATGTCGCTGCAGGCGGTCGCCGCCCACCTGGGTGTCGCCTCGCCGACGGCCCACAACATCCTCAAGACGATGGTGGCGTGCGGCTACGTGGCGCGGGACGCGGCGAACCTGTACCGGCTCGGCCCGCGCTGCGAGGACCTAACCCGCGGGGCGCAGTTCCTCGACGGACTGCTGGAGGCGGCGCGCCGTGTGGTGCACGGCTTCGCCGAGACGACGGGGGAATCGGTGGTCCTCGCGACGTTGGTGCAGGGCCGGCGCTACGCCCTGCTGCGCGCGGACGGCCAGGCCCTGATCCGGGTGAGCTCGGTGTTCGAGGAGACGGGGCCCTTCTATGACAAGGTCACCGCACGGGTGCTCGCCGCCTACGCCTCCCCTGCCGAGCTGGCGCTGATCGTGCAACTGCACGGCCTGCCCGGCGCGGACTGGGAGGGGATCGCGACCGAGGAGGAACTGGCGGCGATGCTCGCCCGCGTGCGTGCCGCCGGCTACTCTGAGCAGAGCGGGGATGACACCGGAGTGTATGCTCTCGCCGTGCCGGTGCTGAGCCCTGCGGGCAAGTTGGTGGCGGCCCTCGGCACCTACCTGCCGGTCTTCCGGACGGAGCCGGACAAGCTGGCGCCACTGCGCACCGCGATCGTCGCCGCCGCCCGACGCATCGGTTCCTACAGGTGTAGCACCGGAGTCGATGCAGCGCAGGCGTGACTTGCGTACCGGATAGCATGATCCGGCAAGAGCGGCCCAAGAGTCGTTCTGAGGCCGCGACGCTACGCTCAGAGGCCCGCAGAAGCCACTCACAGCCGTCTCGCCGCCAGAGACCCGGCCGGAAGTGGCCTTCTCGGCCGGGTCTCTATCCCACCCACAGGAGAGCCCCGAGATGGAGAACCCACACGAGCCGACCGATACCGTCGCACCGCCCCGGGACGTCGACAGTGCGCTCACCGGGCGCGTCAAGGCCTATGCCCTGCAAGACCTCAATGCCGACCTGGTGGGGATCGCGAACATCGAGCGGTTCGCCAAGGCGCCCCCGTTGATGGCACCGCAGGGGATCATGCCCTCCGCCCGCTCGGTGGTGGTGATGGCGGTCCATCACCCGGATGCCGCGATTGAGCTCGGCGGCCAGAAGCACCCCCAGGACATCGGCCCCTACCGCGTGCAGTATGTGATGAATGAGCGCCTCGACGAGATGTCGTACCGCATGGGGCTGTTTCTCGCGCGCGAGGGCTGCCAGGTGGTGCCGATTGTCAGCTCCAACATCTGGCGCTACAAGGGCTACAAGGAGCTGACCGAGCAGTTCGCCCCCGACATCAGTCACCGCCACGCCGCGGTGGCCGCGGGCCTGGCGGACTTCGGCTACAGCGCCCTGGCGATCACGCCCGAATATGGCGCGCGCCAGCGCTTCATCAGTGTCATCACCGACGCCACCCTGGAGCCATCTCCCCTGTTGGAGCCGGGCTCCGTGTGCGATGACTGCAAGCTGTGCGTCAAGCATTGTCTGAGCCATGCACTGTCGAAGGAGATCCGGGGCACCAGCGTCGTGGAGATCGAGGACAAGCGCTACACCTATGCCGACAAGAACTTGTGGCGCTGCGCGTGGGGCGAGCACTTCGACCTCGACCTGGACCTGGAGATCCCGGAGGAGGTAACCGAAGAGGTGATTCTGGAGCAGGTACTCCGCCATGGCCGCCGCGGGGGCGAGATGGGGAGCTGCCTGCGCTACTGCGTCCCGGCGAACCTGCGCTACTTCGACCGTGAGTACACGAATGCTCCGCGCCGCAAGCGCAACAGCCCGGAGGGTGAGGAAGCCCACCGCGGTCTCGCGCAGCGCGCGAGCACACTGGCGTACCGTCAGGGCGCCGATTTCGTGCTGGTTACCGGGACGGAAGCCCTCGCCGCTCTCGGCGTGGACATGCAGCAGCACCTCCCCGACGGCCGGACCGCGATCGTACTCGGCCTGCGCTACCGCACTCCCGAGGGACTCGACACGACGGCGGCCGCGCGCTACTACCTGCTGCACACCGCGGCGTATGATGTCGTGCGCGAGCTGGAGCGGCACGGGCACAGCGCTGTGAGCGAGAGCCTCGAGGAGTCGATCTGGGCCGGAGCGATCGAGGGGGTCGCGGCCGGCTGGTCCGTGCAGACGGCGACGGTGCTCACCAGTGCCGACCTGCCCCCGAGCACCCTCCGTGTGCCACCGCCCGCGAGCGGTCCCGCTTCCGGCGACGCGCTTCGCCGGAAGCTCGAGCATCTGATCGCGGGTCAGGATGCCGAGCTGGTGGGCTTCGTCAGCGCGCAGCGCCTCGCCGACCTGCAGCCACAGCTTGCCGCGATCTTCGACGGCATGCCGGTCCTGGTGGCGCGCGACCGCTCCGGCATCTTCCGCGAGTACGAGCCCGAGATCCGTGAAGAGGTCGTGCGCGTCAAGACCCCGCAGGACCACTTGGCCGGGGCGCAGTCGGTGATCGTGGTCGGGCTGCGGCTCCCGCAGATGTCGGTGGAGCGCACCGCGCGGCCCCCGGCCGAGGCGGTGGGGCCGTATACCTTCGCCCAGTATGAGAGCACCAACCTGCTGCGCTTGCTCGGGCTCCGGGCCATGCGGCTGCTCGAGGACCACGGCTTCCGGGCAACGCTGAGCTTCGACCTCGAGGGGACCGGGTCCGTGGTCGGCAACCCGCGCGGCGAGCAGCCGGATGCGTTCTGCAACCGCTTCACCGCGGTTGCCGCCGGCCTGGGCCAGTTGACCCGCGCCGGGTTCGTCACCACCCGCGAGTGCGGGCCCAATGTGCGCTTCCTCGCGATCATCACCGATGCCGTCCTGCCCCCCGACACGCCCGTACTGGAGCGATCGCTCACCACGGCGTGCGAGGGCTGCGAACGCTGCGTCGCCGCGTGCCAGACGGCCGCCCTCGGCGACCTCGCCACGGTGGCGATCGACGGGGTCGCGATGCCGTTCCATGTGATCGACCGCAAGCGCTGTGACTGGGCCAAGCGCTACTCGCTCAACGGTGAGGAGGGCGTGAACTACCTGGGGTGGACGCTGAAGGTGCCGGTGCCCGAGGCGATCGATGCACAGAACCTGGCGGCGGCGCTCCGCCAGCACCCGCCGATCCCGAAGTACCGCCCGTGCAACTTCGAGGCGTGCCTAATGGCCTGCCCGCTGGCGCGGGAGCAATAGGACGGGGAGGGAGAGCAAGGGCCGGAATTCAGAATTCAGAATTCAGAATTCAGAATTCAGAAGAACGGCACGGCATCACTCCGTCAGGCTGGTGGGAACGCTGTGGGCCGTCCTCGGCCCACGGCGTATCCTTTTGGGGCCTCGCCATCCGGCGTCCACCGTGTTCCCCTCTGTCTGCCCTCTGCCGTGGTGAGAGCCGCCCCGGCGGGGGATGAATCCCCGCCCTACAGACGGCGACGACGAACGGCAACGGCGGCGTGGCACGCGTCCCGGCACCCACCTACTGACACCCCC
>CAZIWQ010000108.1:0-11344 GCA_964542355.1 uncultured Armatimonadia bacterium | reverse complement strand
TGTGGGCCGACCGGCCCGGCCGTGCCCGTGGCGAGGCCCGAGTCACCGGCCCGGACGGCCGCGTCGTCACCGCCACCCGTCACGGCACCCGCTGGGCGATTACGCCATGGACCCCGGGGGTCTACCAGGTGAGGTGGGGTGAGGGGGAGACGGGGCGCAGCCACCGGTTCGCGGCGAACACCCCGCCGGCGGAGGGGAACCTGGCGCGGATCGATCCGAGGGAGCTTCGCCGCCGGCTGCGGGCACCGGGGGCGGTAGTGGTGCAGGAACGCGAGTTGGCAGCGTACCTGCGTGAGGGGCTGCCGCGGCAGGCCAACTTGACGCGTCCCCTGCTGATCGTGGCGCTCGCCCTGCTGGCGGCGGAGATCTGGCTGACGCGCCCCCGCCGCCGGCCCGAAAGTGAGGTACTGATCGCGTGACCCCCCGGCCGACCACCTATGTGGCCGTCAACCTCGAGGCGATCCGGCACAATGCCCGGCAGGTGTTGGCCCGGCTGGCGCCGGAATGTCGCCTGTGTGCCGTGGTCAAGGGCAACGCCTATGGGCACGGGGCCGCGGCCGTCGCCGCGGCCTGTGTGGCAGCCGGGGCCCGGTGGTTGGCGGTGAGTACGGTTGCCGAGGGCGTCGCCCTCCGCGCGGCCGGGCTGACAGTGCCCATCCTGGTCTTCATGCCACCGCTACCGGACGAGATGCCCGCACTCGTCGAGCACGATCTCACCGCGACCCTGACCCGCAGCGGGCAGGTGATGGAGCTGCAGCGCGAGGGCCGGCGGCAGTCGCGGGTGGCGCAGGCGATGATCTACGAAGACCTGGGGTTGGGCCGTCTGGGGCCGCACGAGCCCGTGCTGGACATCCTGGCGGTCGCCGAGCCGTGGCCGGAGATCGAGGTCACGGGCCTCTACAGCCACTTCGGCCCCCCCGGCTCCGGGATCGACCTCGATGCCGTCGAGTGGCTCTCTGCCGGCGCCAGCCTCAAGCTCTACCGTGCCGCACTGAGTGAGGCCCTCGCCCGCATCACCGATCGGCGCCTGCTGTTCCATGTGGCCGCGAGCGCGCTGCTCCTGGAGAATGACCAGACCCACTGTGATATGGTTCGCATCGGCACGCTCCTGTTCGGGCAGTACCCCGACCATACTCCTCCCGGCCAACGCACCCTGGCTCTGCAGGACACCTTCGAGCTCCGCAGCCGGATCGTGGAGGTACATGAGGTCGCGCGGGGGGCCAGAATCGGGTATGGCGGGGAGTTTGTCTGCCGGCGCCCCACGCGCGTCGCGACGGTGCCGGTGGGGGTCGCTCACGGTCTCGGGGTGGTGCCCGAGTCGGTCGCAGGGCGGTGGCGGTTCGGCGTCAAAGCGCTGCTGCGTGGTTGGCATGCCCGGCGCGGGGGCGACCGTTACCAACTGATGGCGCAGATCGGGGACACTGCGGTGCCGCTCATTGGTCGGATCTCGATGGACCAGTGCTGCGTGGATGTGACAGACGTCCCCCAGGCGGACCGGGGTAGTGAGCTGGTGCTTCCTGCCCGCCGCCTCACAACCAGCCCCACCCTCCCCCGGGTATATGAGGACCTCACGTCCGGGTAACCGTCACTCCCTGCCGCAGGTTGACGATGTAGGCCCTGCCGCCGGCGCGGTTGATGGCCTCCGCGACTTCCTCCTGCTTGCCGGGGGCATAGGCAAACATGGCGCCTCCGCAGCCCGAGCCATTGAGCTTGCCGCCCAACGCGCCGGCGGCCATCGACACGTCGATCAACTCGTCGAGCTTGGGGTGGCTGACCCCGACGCCGTCGCGGAGCTGGACCTGGTGCTCGTAGAGCATCGCGCCGAGACGCTGCTGGTCGACCGCCGGGGCCGCGAGTAGGTGGCGGGCCTCCTGGCACAGGTCGCGGTTGACGAAGTTGGCCTCGACGCGGCGGCGGATGTCGGGCTCAAGCGCGGACAGGTGCTCGTGCGCGAGTGCCATCGGCGTGGTCTTGAAGTCGAAGCCGGGGATCCGCCGGGCGAGGATCTCCAGCCCGGTGGTCGTGGCGACACGCGACCGGCGCAGCGTGCCGGTGGTGTCCTTGGGGACGCGGGTATCGCCGATGACGAAGCCCGCGAGCCGCGCCGGGAGGGGGGTCACAGTGATGGGTTCCTGGCAGTCGATGTAGAGCAGCCCACCCAGCGCGGAAGTGTAGTGGTCCATCATCCCGCCGGGCTCCTGGAACTCCTTGACCTCCGCCAGGTACCCGAACTGGGCAATCGCTTCCGGGTCGCGCGGCACCTCCCCCTCCTGGGTATGGAGGAGGAAGGTGATCCAGGCGATCGTGGAAGCCGAGGAGCTCGAGATGCCCCGATTCATGGGGATCGTCCCGTGGATCTCGCAGTCATAGCCGTGGGTGGTGCGCAGGCCGGCCCGCCGCAGGACGTTGGTGGCCGAGCGGAAGTAGTCGCGCGTTCGCCGATAGGGCAGCTCGCCGCAGCCATCGAACTCGTCGTAGTCAGGCTCTCGCCCCGTCAGATCGGGCATGTGGATCGCGAAGACGCTGTCCTCGCGGGGCGTGCCTGTGACCTTCACGTCAAGGTCAACCGGCGTGGCGATGACCGCCAGACCGAGGAAATCCTGGTGCTCGCCGAACAGGCAGATCCGGCCCGGGGCTGAAGTCTGAACTGACATCGACGCTGGAAGCCTCCTGTCAGATGAAAGCGACCCAGGGGCCTGCTCTATCTCTAGTGCTGAAGTCTGAACTGGCATTGACGTTGTAAGCCTCCCCTGGTAAACGAAGAGGCCGGGAGTCTGAACTCCCGGGCCTCATCTGACGACCCCCAGTTTAAGGCACCCACCGCCGCGAGTCAACCGGTAGTCGGCTGTACTGGAACGTGCGTTCTCCAGAGAATATGTTCCCTTATGGCCGCCGCCCTCATCCACCGTGCCGTTGCCGTCGTAAGAGCGCGCCCCGCGGCGCGACCGCGCGGCGGAGGGCGACGGCGCGGACGTACGACGCCGGCCCCCCCGACAGGTACAACCCCCTGCCGTAGCGAAGGTCCCCCCGTCAACCTGTCGCAGATCGCAACCCGGAGGGAGCCTGTGATGATCAGGATCGAGACGCATGGCTCCTGGCGCGAGATGGGCCGCCAGTATGGTGAGGCCCTGGGAAGCCTCATCGCAGATTGCATGGACCGGTTCGCGCCGTGGCTGCGCGAGGACCCGGCACACTACGCCCCCGCCATCACGGGTCTCGGGCACATCCTCGCCCGTCACTGCCCGGACCTGCTGGAGGAGACGGCCGGGATCGCCGAGGGCGCCGGGATCGCTGGTGACGCGATGCTGGGCTACCGCTTCTTCCCGGAGGTGCGGTTCCGCCTCAGTGAGGAGTGCTCTGTCGTCTACCTGGCCGCAAGTGATTGCGGGCCGCTACTGGGCCGCAACTGCGACCTGATCGGGGACTTCGAGCCGTTGGTGCAAGTATGCCAGGTGCGGCGGCCACGCACCGGCCCGGCCAGCATCCTCACCACGTATGCCGGCCTGGCCGCGGGGGCGGGTCTCAACGCCCACGGTCTCGCCATCGGCGGTGCCAGCGCTCGCGCCGCCGGCATGGGGCGACCGTATGGTCTCCCCGGGGGCGCGCTGTGCCACCTGCTCCTGAGTGACTGCCACGACGCGGGCGAGGCGGCTAACCTGCTGAGCACGCGCCGCTTCCTCGGCAAGCCGATGAACCTGATCGCCGGCGACACGGCGGGCGCGTCAGTGCTGCTCGAGTGCGCTCCCGGTCGCGGCGCGGTCGTCGTCCCCCGGGCCGCCGGTCGCACCTGGCAGGCGTGCACGAACTTCTTCCTCTCCGGCGTGCTCACCGTGCCCACGACTGACCCGGGCTACCTCCCCAACCCCTACGCGCGCTACGGCCGCATCGCCCACCAGCTCGGCGAGGGCGTGCTCGGGTCCACCACGGCTGACCTGCAACGACTGCTGGGCGATGTTGCCCAGCCGGGACTGGTGTGCCCGGCGGAGACCACACACTATCGCACTGCCTACAGCCAGGTCTGCAATCTGTCGGCGCGGGCCATGCTGCTGTGTCCCGGCCATCCCGCGACGGGAAGCTACACCGAAGTCGCACTGTGACCGTCGCACACGACACTTCGCCCGAACGGTCTGTCGGATGTCTACCACTCCAACCCTGTAGTGAGGCGATTGCTGATGCTCCCCGAGTACTCCATGACATGCCTGGCCCCGACAATCTCGCAACTGCTGGAGCTGCCCGTTCCGCAGCAGGCGACCGGAACCGCGATCGCGTCGATCGCGGAGAGCGTGGGGAGCGTCCCGCGCGTCGCGGTGGTCGCGCCCGATGCCCTCGGGCACCTGATCCGCGAGCGGTGGGGCCACGAGCTGCCATTCTTGCAGTCACTGCACGCGGAGCACAGCCTCCTCCTGCGCGCCGTGATGCCCACGATCACACCGGTCAACTTCGCCACCATGATCACCGGCGCCGACAAGAGCGTCCACGGCATCGGGGCCTTCACCGACGACTTCCGGTGCGAGACCCTGTTCGACGTAGTCCGCGCGCGTGGCGGCACCAGTGCCGGTGTCGGCCGGCAGGGGTATACCGGCTCCGAGCTGCTGGGGCGCAACGCCGACCTGTGGGGCAAGGCGACGAGCAACACGGACGAAGAGGTCGAGGCGATTGCGCTTGACCTGGCCGCGCGGTGCCGGCCCGAATTCATGATCGTCCAGTTGGGCGCCACCGATGACGTGTTCCACAAGTTCGGGCCCTCGTCGCCGGAGGTCGTGCCGGTGCTGCGCGACATCGACGAACGCCTGCGGCGCATCGTCGGCGCTCTCACCGCGCAGGGCGTTGCCGTGATCGTCAACTCCGATCACGGCCAGCACGACACGGCGACCGGCGGCTCCCACGGCACTGCCGACGATGCCGACGCCCTGGTGCCATGCACCTGGGTGCGACCGCAGGGGGAGGCGGGGACCGCCTGATCACCGGACGGACCCCGGCGGGCAATCCGAGTAGGGAGGCGGTCCCCGCATGCGCCTGACGCTTGCCGTCTTCATGGCCGTGTTCGGTCTCGCTCTCGCCTCGGCCCAGGAGACCGGGCCGGGGGAGCACGCCGAGCTCATCTACTTCAAGATCGACCCGCCGCTGTTCTCACCCGGCGCCAGCCCCAACGAGCTGGACCGGGCCCGTATCCACTGCCGGCTGACCCACAGTGCCCCCGTGTTCGTCCGCCTCCTCACCGGGGACACAGTGGTCCGGACGCTGAGCAGCGCCGACTTCGTGCGCGAGACACACGTCCCCGGCAGCCATGACTGGAACGGCCGGAGCGACGCGGGCGACGTGCTGCCCGACGGCCGCTACGAGGCTCAGCTCTACACCTCCGCCTGCCTCAACTGGCGCTCAGGGGACGTGCCCCCGCGGGATGGCAGGGATGAGCGCAAGGCCGGGGTGCTCGCGCACCCACGGGCGCTCGCGCTCGACGCCGCCGGCAACCTGTACGTCGCCACGAACGAGCGGCCAATCCAGGTACTCGACGCCGAGGGGCGCTTTCTCCGCTTCCTCGAGCCGAAGCTGACCGAGGGCGAGCGGCGCATCGACACCCCTGCCGCGATGGTGATGACGTCCGGGGGCAAGCTGATGGCGCTCGCCGGGCGCGACCTGATCGAGGTCGACCCCGCGTCCGGGGCCACCCGTCTGGTTGTCGATAACCTGACGGGTGACCTCGGCGCCGTGTGGGAGCTCGGCCTCGCCGTCGATCGGCAGGGCAACTGCCTCGTCAGCTCACCGAAGCATAGCAAGATCGTCGTCTACGGGCCCAAGGGGATATTGGTCCGCGAGATCGGCGGCCCCGGGCAGTTCACGCGGCTGTCGGATGTCACCGTCGGACCCGACGGTGTGATCTACGCGGTGGACGCCGGGAGTGTCCAGCTCTTCAACCCGGACGGCAAGCTACGGCAGCGGCTCGCGCTGACTTCCCCCGCGGGCGCCGGCACGCTCACGCCCTATCCGCGCCAGATCGCCGTCCGCGCCGATGGCTCGTTTGTGCTCGCCCAGCAGCTCATGGGCAGCGCCGTCAGCATCCTCGCCGGCGAACAGCAGTACCCGCCCGGGGTCGTCGCGCTCTTTCGCCGGATGAGCCTGCTGCAGCACTACTCGCCCCAGGGCAAGCTGCTCGAGCAGTGGGGCACTGTCGGCAGTGGGCCCGGGCAGTTCTGCTCCATCGTCGAGCTCGTGGCCGTCGGCGACGAGCTCTATGTGTGCGACCGCGATGGCAACCAGCGCATCGTCCGGATGGGCGCCGACGGCAATGTGCTGCGGACCATCCAGACCCGCTTGGGCCTGTTCTCACACCCCTCCGGGCTGGTGTGCCTGTCCGGAGCCGATCCCGCCCGCCGCTATGCCGTCGCCGACCTCGACCTCGACCGCTGCACAATCCTCGGCGCCGACGGGACCGCCACCGACGCATGGACCACATGGCCGCTGGGGGTCTGGCAACTGCGGGGAGTGTTCACCGACAACGCCGGCAGACTCTACTTCCACTCCGGCAACCGCCTGCTCGTCACGGACTCCCGGGGCGCCCTGCTGGAGACGGTCACGCTGTCCGGCGCCGCCAATGACCCCAACCATGCGATCAAGGGGCTGTGTGTGGATGCCGAGGGGCGCGTCGTGGTCAGCGACAGCGAGGGGCTGGGAGTCGGCGACGACAAGCCGGTGGCGCTGCGCCTCTACGGGCGCGACGGGGCGGTGGTCGCGCGCTTGGCCACGGACGAGCAGCGCCTGCTGGGGCCGCTCGCCATCGGCCCGGACGGGCGCCTCCGCGCGCTGGGCCGCGCGCCGGACAAGGCAGGGCGCGAGCAGGCGGCGCTCTGCGAGCTAGACCTGACGCCGCCGGCCCTCGGCCCACCGCTCGTGCTCGACCTGTCTCCGCGCGACCACGCCATGGCCTGCGCGCGTGACGGGGTGCTGTTCACGAACGCGTATGGCACTGTCGGCTGCTTCGATCTCACGGGCAACTACCAGTGGAACCTCGACATCAAGCGGGGGTACTCTCTCCCCCTGCTCACGGCCGACGGCGACAACGTCGTGTGGGTGAACGAGGACCACAAGCACCCGTGGGTCGAGAGCTGGAACCTCAAGCAGGAGCTCCGGCTCGGAACGGCGACGGTCGAGATCGACAACACCTTGCCGGTGGCCCGGCTCACGGAGCCGCAGGGGGTCCTGACGGGCGGCGACACTCCCGTCTCGATCCGCGGGACGGCCACCGACAAGAACCTGCGCGACTACTCCCTCCTGTACCGTGAGGAGGGAGCACCGACCTGGCAGCGCATTACGCACCAGCCGATCACCGACGCGGTCTCCACAGGTGAGCTCGGGCAGTGGCGCGTCCCGCAGAGCGTGCGTAACAAGGGCTGCCAGGTGAAGCTCGTCGTGCGCGACAAGGCGGGCAACACCAGCGAGACGGAAGGGCCCGCCGTGGCGTTCGATGATGACAACGACGGCATGATCAACGCAGTAGAGATTGCCCAGGGCACGGATCCGGAGAAGGCGACGCCCACGGGCTGCAAGGTGGCCATCCAGCTAGACTTTGAGGCCGCGCTCCGGCCGTACTTCAACTCCGCCCACCCCCACGCCATTCCGCTCATCGTCCAGGACGTGACCCCCGGGACGCCGCCGGGGCCCCTGTATGGCGGCAAGCTCAGGGTCACCGTGGACGCCGGGACGCTGCAGCCCGCGGCCGAGGATGGCTCACAGGCACTCACGACCTCCGGTGACGGGATCGCCCAGTTGACGTGGACCAGCCCCGACGTGGACAGTGCCTATGTCACGGTGGGTGTCGAGTACCCGGCCCAGGTGGTCCGCAACCGCATGTACGACGCCGCCAGGTCCGAGTTCACCGTCGCAGCCGTGCGCGATGATGACGAAGACTGGCTGCCGGACACTGATGAGGACGACACCACCGGTGCCGGCCCGCTGCGCAATAGCCCGGACTCCGACGGCGACGGCGTCATCGACGGCTATGACATCGCCCCGCGCGACAGCTATGCGAACGATTGGTCCCGGGTCTACAACCCCGGCATGTTCCGCTATACCCACGACTTCTGCTTCTACGGCATCGGCGGCGAGGGCAGCAAGGTGTGGAAGGACGGCGACGATGTCGGCACTGCCGGCATCGTCCAGACGCCCGAAGTGGATGACTCGCAGAAGATGTTGGCCCACACCAACAAGGTCGTGTTCAAGCGCGACCAGGACGCGGCCCACCGTGAGCCGTTCGGCGTCGTCGGCTGGCAGACGTGGGACCCGATGGCCACCACCTCCAGCGACATCAACACGTACAGCTATGGCAAGGGGGACTACAAGTTCTACTACAAGACCGCCCTGTCGCAGGGCACCGCAACCGTTGAGAACGTCGACCCGATTGACATGACTAAGCACGGCAACACGCAGTTCGGGATCCACCGCGCGTATCTCCGGTCGGAGCTCCCGCCGCCCCCCAACCCCGAGCACGTCGACCGAACGCTGACGATCCAGTGGATCAGCCGCCAGTGGGGGGAGGGGCCGCGCGAGGCCGACGCGCAGGGCAGCTACCGCAAGCCCGCGTGGATGGTCGAGGCCTTCCCCACGGAAGCGCTGCAAGCCAAGGACCTACTCTACACCGGGGTGGCGCCGGGGGCGTGCACCCACCAGGCCGAGAGGATCTATGAGGCGACGCTGGAGATCCCCGGGTCCGCGTTGCCGGTTGCGGCGACGACCTACCTCAAGCTCACGCCGTGCTGGGTCGAGCGCAACGGGGCCCCGCTCAAGTGCCCGGTCTGCAAGCAGATGGCACCCGCCGTAGTGGACAAGTGCCCCGCCTGCCAGGCTGACCTGAACCGCGACTCCCTCGAGCCGGGCTTCTTCGAGCACCTGGTAGTATCGGGGATCTCGGTCGACACGCCCGTGGTGTCGGCCCAGTGGGTCTGGCGGCTCGCACCGCGCGAGGGACATCCCGTGACCGAGGCAACGATGGCGGCGGTCATCGGGCAAGTGGAGCAGTCGCTGGCGACGGGCCTCCCCGCCAACCAGCTCAGCACCCGCAGTGCGACGGTCGACGGCACCACGTACACCGTGGAGGTGGTGAGTGTCTACGGCCTGCCCGGGGAGCTCACGCCGGAGGGGCGGGCGAGCCGCATCTCCGAGCTCGGGGGGACCATCGCACCGCGCCTGGCGAACGCCGACGCCGTGCTACTTGTCGCCTCGATGGAGCGAGAGCAGCAGGCCCTGTACTCGGCCATCGACTGGGGCGCTGCGGGGACGTGGTATGCGCTGTCGCGGCCCGCGGGCGAGACGCTGGACGGTAACGCACCGCTGTCTGCGTTGGCCACCGGCGGGGCGCCTCCTCCCTCGCCTGCCGGTGACCAAACCTCGTGGACCGGTGCGGCCGCCGCCGCCGGCAAGACCGGCATCAAGGGGTACAAGATCTACTCCGGGGTGAAGGATGTCGCCAAGTGGTCGCGCTTCCGCCTGACCGAAGGCTGGACCGCCAGCACACCCACCTCGACCATGTGGGTCCAGCCGGAAGTCGCCGTCCGCATCGACATCTACGATCAGGTGGCCGTCAACCTCGACAAGCCGGAAGCCCCGCTGCACACCGGCCAGCGTGTCGTGAGCGTCACGAAAGCGCCGGACGGACAGTACGCCGTCCGCTGCGAGAAGACCAAGTGGGGTGTGGGGATCAAGACCACCGATGAAGGCAAGGTCATCCGTCGCCTCAAGCCTAAGCGCGTTGTCAAGACCGAGGTCGTCTCCGACCTGTCGGAATCCAGGATCATCAACAAAGACCTGGGGGTGGGTGGTACGCCGGAGTTCCGTCGGGCGCGCCTGCTCAACGACATCGGCACCCTCGGCGAGACCTGCGGGGCACTCGTCTCCAACGGTGTGCAGATGTATGCCTGCGGTCGCGAGGGCGATACGTTCGGCCTCGTCGTCTATGCCCTGAAGGCCGAGGTCGAGGCGACGAGGCCGCTCCTGGCGTGCACGAAGCTCGGCAGCACGGCCTGGGTCAAGGGCCTGCAGGTCGGCAAGGGCGCCACTCGCATCAGCGTCGTCGCCGTCGCCGCCGGCGCCCTCGAGACCATGTACTACGGCCACAAGCTCTACGAGGCCGATACCGTGCCCGAGAAGCAGGAAGCCGCCACCAACATGTACGCGGCGATTGCTGATGCCGAGATCGCCGTCATCGAGCCATGGGGGGGCATCATCCTGGCGAGCTGGTTCGTGAGTGCGCAGGCCACGCAACTGTTCATGAGCAAGGTGCTGGGCATGGAGGTCAGTCCTCTCACCTCGCGCGTCACCTCCTCCCCCGGGCGGGCGCTGTCATTCCTCGTCACCCACTGGTTCACCGACGCGGTGCCGCAGGAGCTGATCGAGAGCGCCTCAAGGGCCGCGGCGAAGGACCTCATCGCCAGCGTGCAGTCGTACAACAAGAACATCAAGCGCGCCACGCACATCTACGTCGCCCCGGGCTCAGGGTAAGCGGGGCTGCTGTGCTGTTCTGTGTGGGGCAGGCTTTCGAGCCTGCCGCCGTGTCGTTGGCCGCGCCGTCTGTAGGGCGCGGACCTGTGCCGCGCCGCCGTCGCCGTGTCGTCTCTCGTGGTAGGAGCGGTCCCCTGACCGCGATGGGGCGTTGCTCATCAAACGCCGCGCGGGGTGCACACGGCCCGCTCCTGCCAGGTTGCTCTCCTGTCGTTGGCGTGCATTGCGGCGGAGGGCTTCCGCCGCGCGGTCGCGCTCGGGGGAGCGCTCCTACCACGGCGACGAACACGGCCGGCAACGGCGGCGGGGTCCCGCCCTGCGGGACCCGCCCTGTAGACGTCGATGGCGAACCGCGCGCGGGAATGCTACCGAGTCCCCGGCAGGCGGCCGGGGCCGCTACGGCGAACCTTCCCCCCCGGCCGGCGTCCACTTACCTGGTGCTCCGGCGTTACCGGCACTCCTTCGTCGGGCTTGCGGCCCTCGGGGCCACGGCAAGCCCGCGTTTGTTGTCGTCTCGACGTCCGCCGACGAGCCGCGAAACCATGCATAGCCAAACACGAACCCACTCCCGGGTCTCCCGGGCCAATGCCACGAGCGAGACACACCCAACAGACACCCGCGCTGCCCGGCTGCGCGCACGGGCAGTGCGTAGCAGGGCGCTGGCGGTGTTGTCTTGTTGGCTGTGCTGCCTGGCTGCAGGCTTCCCGACATCGGCAGCGCCTGCCGCCCGGCGCGTGCTCATCAGCGGCACGTCGCCCGTGCCGGCGACGCAGGTCGCCGGCTCCCCCGCCCCTGCCGCCCCGGCAGGCGGCGCAACAACGCCCGCGCCGGTTCGCAGCGACCCGGCGCCGCC
>CAZIWQ010000107.1:0-11434 GCA_964542355.1 uncultured Armatimonadia bacterium | reverse complement strand
CAATGTGTTGGCGTGGAGAGGAGTTCCCGCGGGCGGTCGCCGTCACCTGCCGAGCAGGCGGGGCGCCCTGACGGCGACGCCGGGACCCGGAAGCAATAGGAAATGGGTAGAACCATTATGGGGTCTTCGGTGTCATCGGAGATCATCTGCACTGCATGGTGCCCGCATGACCCCGGGGCGATCCTGGCGATCCGGCTGGGTGGCAAGCGTCTGCCGCCGGCCAAGGCGCCGGGGGCGTAACGGCGGGCGGCGGGGCGTGGTGTGGGGTGAACGACAACGTCTGACGGCGGCGTGCCGCGCGTCCTGGTACCCACCTACTGACACCCCCTCTCCGGCACGGAGAGGCTTGGCGGACGCAGGCGCGGAGCGCCTGGAGCGTCCGCGGGGTCGGGGGGTGAGGCCGGTACGGCACACGCCAACGTCGGCAGGTGGCCAAGAGCAACGACCTTGACGGGGCTCAGGGGTTTGACAACCGCGGGACGGCAGCAGCGGTACGCCAGGACACTACCGCACCTCCAGGCGATACGTATGGTAGGCCCGCAGGACGATCGGGCCCGGCTGCCTCGCCGGCAGGGACTTGCCCTCTGTCACGTCCCGGATCGTCATCCCCGCCGGCATCTCATAGTCGTAGTCCTCAAAGGCAAACACCGCCCGACCACCGGGAGCGCACCACTCGACCGCCTGGTCCCCCAGCAGGTGCCGTTCCTGCATCAGATCACAGACAGCATTGAACTCGCGGTTCGCCTGCCCGATCAGCGCGATGGCTTCCGCGTTCGCGGCGAAGTGGCCCATGTCGAGGATCGGGCAGCACCGATTGGCCAACATCCGATAGTAGTGGCGCCGCTTCGGGTCGGCGAGGAACCGCCCCATATCGCTCAGGCCGCTGAAGCTGTGCGGCTGCTGCAGGTAGAGACCCTGCTTGTAGTACCTCTCGGCCCGGAAGCGGGACCAGTCATCCGGCGGCTCCCAGCCCGAGGTGGAGACGGTCCCCAGGCAAGTCGGATTGCCCTCACAGTAAGTGTAGAACCCATGCTTCTCCATCTGCGCCTGCCACGGCAGCAGGGCGTCGGCCTGGAAGACGGCATCGCAGAACTGCGCCGTGTCCATCAGGTGCGAGGCGCTGCTGTATGAGTCCAGCCACAGACCATCGAGGCCGGTCTGCAGCCGGATCACCCGCAGCCGGTTGAGGGTGAAGTCGGCGAAGCCGGCGGCGAGGTTCCCCGGCCAGCCCCACGGCGAATAGTAGGCGGGCGCCCGGCCCCCGTCCGGCCCCTTGAGAACGAACTCCGGGTGCTGTTGCCACAGCGCCGCCTTGTCCAGCGTCTGCGCGGTCCCGTACCACGAGAGCACCGTCATCCCCCGGTGGTGGGCGGCCTCACACAGGGCACGAAACGGTTCCGCGTACTCGGGCCCGAGGTCGGTGATATCCCCTCCCGGCCAGTTCCACGGTGCCATCCCGAGCACGAGCATGACCCGCTTGAAGCCGAGGGCCCAAAGCCGCGGAATGGCCTGCTCGGCCACCCACCGATAGTAATCGGGGCGCGTGGGCTTGGGCGTGGTCAACTGGAGGCCGGCGACCCCCTTGAACCCGTCCCATCCGAGGATCATCGCGGCCGGCTCCAGCGCCCGCTCCGGCGGAGCGCCAAGCTGCTCGCGGAAGCGGGCGACCATTGCGTCCCGGACCTGGGCCCACTCATCGGCATCACCGGGCTCGGGGCAGTACAGGACGTGCTTGATCGTCGTCGTCGCCACCTCGGCATCGGGGAACAGGAAGGTATCCTGCAGGATCAGGAAGTCGGGCGTGGCGGCACGCATCAAGAGCGAGGTGTGGCAACGCTCCAGGTAGCTCACCAGGGTGCCGCGGGGGCTGGTCTGGTAGTCGAACGCATCTCCGGCGACGAACCGGTAGGCACTCTCGAGGCAGAAGGCGGATGAGGTGCCCAGCGGCAGCAGGTTGGGGCCCACCTGCAGGCCCAGCGGCGTGCCCCCGAGCTCCCACGTGGCGCGATCCATGATGCGTCGCACCCGCACGCGCTCCGGGGTGAACCGGTACTGGTAGCTCATGCCCAGGTAGCGGCGTCCCGCCAGCACGGTGGTGGTGGGCGCCAGCCGCCACTCGAGGCGGTCGACGCCGTGGTCAGGCCCGTGGAGGCTCGAGTGGATGACGAGCCCGTCGCCGTCCCGGTCCCACCCCTGGTAGCGACAGTCGGTGTACTCGCGGCGTGGCACCGTCTCGATCACCGGTGCGAGCGGGGGGGCCTGCGGGTTGCGCAGCCGGGCTCCGTTGCAGCTCACAGTCGTGATGCCACACAACCGGCCGTCGCGCAGGGGGAGCTCACAGATGACACCATTGCGCAGCGTCACGACGAGGCCGGTGTCGGTGACGCGGACCCCCGGCGATCCCGCGGCCGCCGCCGCGACCGGCGCGTGCGAAGTGGCCTCCGGAGTCGGGCATCCCTGCTGCATCGCCGCGGGCTTGCGCTCGGAGCGCGGCTCATGGCGGGAGGGGGCCCCGAGGCCGGGCACCAATGCCGGGCGCGCGACCCACAGTGTACCGCTCGAGAGCTTGCAGCCCACGACCACGGCCGCGCGGCGCGCCGTCTGTGGCGCGGTCACCCTCCCCACGTACTCACACCAGTCCGCGCTGCTACCTTCCATGTGGTAGTAGCCGATGCGCTCCTCGAACTCGGCGGCCGGCTTGCCGGCGGCGTCGAACCAGCGGACGCCGATGAACTCGCCCCACACTTCGAGCTCGCGCACGAGGAGCTGCACATCATAGCGGCGGGCGGGCTCAACGACTACCGGGGCGCTCTCCAGCAGCACGGTGTAGGCACCGCCGAGCGGCCGCGGCAGGGCCGGCCACCCGGAGCCGTGCTGCTCGCCCCAGCGCGCCCAGCTCCACCAGCCGGAGTAGTCGGGCGCCGGCTGGTAGTCCTGGCTGAACAGCGTGGCTGCGCAACGCACCGTGCCGACCCCCTGCGGGCCGGCTTCGACCCGCAAGCGGCGCTGCTCGCCCCGCCAGCCGTCGGGCAGCCCGTCTCCATCCGCGTCCCGCAGCTCGGGGTTCGTGAGCAGGTTGGGCGGCGACGCCGGGAGGGGTGTCTTCTCGAGGAGGGCGTCATCCACGGTCACTGCGGCATCCTTGCCGACGCCGCTGACGGCGAAGCACAGGCCCTTGTACTGCGTCTCGTTCGGCCCCTGGCTGTAGCTGAGATGGAACTGCTGCCACTCATCCGTGAGAGCCAGAGCACCCGATCCGACACCGCCGGCGTAGTCCTGCCCGGGGCCGGAGCGGTATTCGTAGAACTCAAGCACCAGCGTACCCTTGCCGCGCGCCCACACACTGCCCTGGTATGCGACTCCCTTGGCGAGCGGGAGGGCCTGGAGGATCCGGCCGGCCGAGCCGAGCCGCGCGGCCGACGTGCCGCTGCGGGCCTGGCTACTTCTGCTCACCGGTCCGTTCGCCGTCCAGCCGGCCGGTGTCGCAGCGCTGACGTCCTCGAAGCCCGGATTGGCCAGAACCTGCTCGCACCGCGCCGGTGGGCAGGGCGCCGCGGCAAGCAGCAGTACAAGCGTGGCACACGACACGTGGAGCATCCGGGACATGGTAGGCCTCCCACAGCACAGCGAATCCATTGGCGAAGAGCCCCGCTACCGGGCGCGACCCGATCGCCGCGAGCACGCGACGGCAATGCCGTTGCGCCCGGGTGCCGGTACGCCAGCAGGTTGTTCGCCGCGCCTGCCACCAGTCCCTGTCCGTCGCGATGGCATTCACACCAGTCGTTCGCGGGATGATCCGCTCGGGGGGCAGCAGGAGCACCGGGCGGCGCGCGAGAAACGGACCTCCGATCTCCGACGGGGAGCCGCCCGCGGAGAGCCCACCCGCCGTCACTTCAGGCACGCGAGGAGCCCTCGATGAGCTCACGACCGACCATTGTGCTGATCACCGCGGACCACATGCGCGGTGATGCGCTGGGCTGCAACGGCAACCCGTTCGTGCACACCCCGCACCTCGACGCCCTGGCGGCACGCGGTGTGACCTTCGTGAATGCGTTCACCAGCAACCCCATCTGCGTGCCGGCACGGGCCACGATCACCACCGGCAACTACTCGCATGTGTGCACCGGAACGAAGAACAACGCCGGCCGGATCCGTGACGACCAGATCAAGCTGGCCGAGCACTTTGGGCGTGCCGGGTACGCAACGGCGGCGATCGGGAAGCTGCACTATGTGCCGTACTCCCCCCCCGGAATGCCGCGCCTGCTGCATGGGTTTGACCATTGCGAGCTGTGTGAGTCGGGGCGGATTGTGGCCCAGTACGACCCCCACGGTGAGCAGCGGGGGCTGGAGGACTACCACGACTACCTGCGCGACGTCGGCTGGGGCGGGTATCAGCGGGCCCACGCGATCGGCAACAATGACGTGCACGCCGCGCCCTCGGCGCTGCCGGCCGAGCACCACGAAGAGCGGTGGGTCGCGGACCGCTCGGCAGCGTGGCTGGAGGGGCACCTGGCCTCCCGGCCCGAACAGCCCTTCCTGCTGTGGACCTCGTTCGCCAAGCCCCACTCCCCCTACGACCCACCGGAGCCGTACAACCGCACGTATGATCCCCGGGCGCTGCCTGCACCGGTCGGGTCGGTGGAGCTGCTGGCCGACCGCGACCCACTCCTGCGCACCTGGCCACTCGCCTACGGCTGGGACCGCATGTCCCCGCAGGCAGTTCAGCATTCGCGGGCACACTACTTTGGTATGGTCACCTTCCAGGACGAGATGATCGGCCGCCTGCTCGGGTTCCTCGACCGCGCCGGCGTGCTGGATCAGACCGTCGTCGTCTACGCCTCGGACCACGGCGACCTACTGGGCGATTTCGGCTGCTTCTTCAAGTGCAACATGTTCCAGGGCGCCGTGGGCGTCCCGCTTATCATGGCCGGGCCGGGGGTGGCGGGGCAGGGCGCCAACGCGGAGCTGGTTGGGCTCCAGGACATCCTCCCCACGCTGGCGGGGTTGACCGGGGCAGCCCTCCCCCACGCGGTTGCCGGCGCCGACCTGTCCGCGGCGCTCGCCCGGCCGGGCGCGGCGGTCCGCGAGCACTTCGTATCCCAGTCCCTGGACACTCCCCGCCAGCGGGCAATGGTGCGGACGCGGGAGTGGAAGTATGTCTATCACGAGCTGGGGGGTGTGGAGGAGCTCTACGAGGTGGCCGGCGACCGCACCGAGCTCCACAACCTGGCGCGCGAGCACCGCACCGTCGCCGCTGAGCTGCGCGGGGTATTGATCGACTGGTGCCGCGACAACGGCGATGAGGCGATGCTGTCGGATGGCGGCCTCGTGCAGTCGCCGGAGCACTGCGCCGATGAGACCGGGTTCATGGCCGGGCGCATGGGCTGGCGCTGGTACTAGCGATCCGGCCGAAAGGGCCACATCCGACCGGGCCCCGAGGCGTAACGGCCGGCCGAGTGCCCGCCGGAGCCATTCCGGCGTGGCGTCGCGGCCTCAGTACGGCTCTTCGGCCGCTCGTCCAGGGCCGATGGGGGCCCGCGTGCGGGCCGCCGGGGGAGGGTTCGCACACCCTCCCAGGGAAGTGGCGAGCGCGTGTGACGGATGTCGGAGCCGGTAGCGAACACAGAGAAGAGGGACCCCGATGCGATCTGTCTTGCCTGTCCTGTGCGGCCTGCTTGTCATCATGGGGGCACAGTGCCATGCCGAGCCGAACCTGTTGACCGAGAACGGCCTCAAGAACCCCGCGGCGAAGGCCTACCAGCAGTCTGTGCGCCTGCCGACAGGCGGGACGCTGGCGCCGACCCCGGCCTTGAAGGAGCCCGCAGCAGAGCAGGGGAGGGTGTCATTCGGCACCAGCGCCCTGACCGATGGGGTGACGACGTATGGCACCAATCGTGAGCGCCCCTCCTACGCCTACTGGCAGGGCCAGCCGGCGGCTGAGCTGCTGGTCCGCTTCGGTCGCGTCTACCAGCTCGACCGGGTGCGGCTCCACATCCTCAACCCGGAGACGGGTCCCCACGGCATCGCGACGATCGAGGTGTTCCTGAACGGTGATCCGCTGGAGTTCCCGGAGGCCCTGCGGGTAGGCATCATCGACCCCGCCCGCGACGGCTGGAACGAGCTGCCCGTCGGCCGCCTGGCCGACGGCTTGCGGCTGGTGGTGAAGGCGCGCCCGGGACGGACCTACATGACACTCGGCGAGCTGGAGGTGTGGGGGCAAGCAGTCGCCGGCCAGGAGACGGCCCCCCAGCCGACAGCCGGTGCAGATACCCCCCGGCACACCACCAACGGGATCACGTGGTGGGCCTGCGACTTCGGTCCCCGGAGCTCACCGGCGTTCGCCGGCTTCTACGTGTGCGACTCCCACTGTGTCTACACCCCGCAGCGGGGCTGCGGGTGGGTTCCGATGAAGGGCGGGGAGCCGGTGGTGCAGAGCAACTTCGGCCCCGCGAGCACCCAGGTACCCGGCCTGGGCGAGCGCGATCGCGGCGGGGCGGGGAGCGATAGCCTGTTCCGCGACCTCGTCATGACCAGCGCCTACTATCACAGCCAGGTCCGTCAGACCTTTGCTCTCGACGTCCCCAACGGCAAGTACCGGGTCATGTCCCTGCACGGCGATATCCAGTACGGCATGCCGGGTAAGCAGCCGTGGTGGATCGAGGCCGAGGGGAAGGTTGTGGTCAGGGGAGCCGTCCTGCCGCCGGCCCGCACCATGGACGTGGTGTTCGATACCGAGGTCAGTGACGGACGGCTCGACCTCGTGTACGATGCCGATGACCCCAACCCCGCGAGCCGGGGCTTCACCCTCAACGGTCTCGTCGTGCTGCCGGACAATGACGCCGCGCAGCACGCGTTCGCCGAGCGCCGCATCGAGATGGTGCGGGCGGCGATCGAGCGGGAGCGCAGCCAGGCCTTCCTCACGCGCTTCCGCGAGGTGCCGTGGGTGGAGAAGGACACGATGGTGACGCCGACTGCGGAGGACCGCGAGCGCGGCTTCATCGCCTGGGCCCCGAACTGGATGGACATGACGTACCCGGGGCGCGTGCCCAGTGCGGAGGCCGTGCTGCGGCCATGCACTGCGTTCGCCACGCCGGGCGAGACGGAGCCGGTCGTGGTCGCAGTGCGGGCCCTGCGCGAGTTGAAGGGCGTACGCCTCGAGGTGGCGGGCCTTGCCGGTCCGGCCGGGGCCACCATCCCGGCCGCGGCCCTCGAGCTCCGCACGGTCAAGTCATGGCGCCAGCGCCTCGGCTCCTCGTGGAGCACCGAGTGGCGGGTGATGCCCGAGCTGTTGGAGAGCAAGTCGCAGGCCGATGTGGCCGCCGACACCTCGCAGTCCTTCTGGATCACCATCCGCGTCCCGACCGACGCCCGGCCCGGACGCTACGAGGGCCCCCTGCGCGTGGTCACCGCCGAGGGCCGGACGTGGACCACACCCCTCACGCTGGAGGTGCTGCCGTTCAAGCTGGCGGAGCCCGACCGCGTCGTGGGGATGTACTGGTATGACTCCAACTGGGCGCCGGAGGTGCTCGAGCGCCAGGTGCAGGACATGGTGGAGCACGGCATGCGCGGCATCGTCATCAGCCGCAGCCCTAAGGTCAGCAAGGTGGACGGCAAGCTGGTCGTGGATACCAGCGAGCTGCTCGCGTTCCTGCAGAAGCTGCGCCGCCTGGGGATCACCGGCCCCGTGCCCTACAACAACGGCCTCGAGGGCGAGATCCGCCGACTCTTCCCCGGCGACCAGTTCGAGCCGGCCTTCGTCCGGTTCATCGGCGAGATCGAGAAGGTCTCGCTCCGTCCCGATGCGCTCAAGCTCCTCTACTACCCCGTGGATGAGATCGGCAACGATGACAAGGCCGGCGAGAAGGCCCATTACCTGTGCGGGCTGATCCAGCGGGTACCCACCGCCACGAGCTACATCACCGTCAACAACTATGCCGCCGGCGAGAAGTGGGGCGACACGTTCAACATCTGGTGCGGCAACATCCCCTACACTCTCGCGCAGGAGCAGAAGCTGCTCGCGAGCGGCAAACGCTACATGCGCTATGGCTCGGCATACCTCAACGACTGCCGCAAGGCACGCAGTACGTGCGGCTTTGGCTTCTACAACCGGCCGGCGGAGGCCATGTACTACTGGCACTACATGTGCTACAACGGCGACCCGAATAACGACTTCGACGGCAATGCGCGCGACTGGTGCGCGGCGTACCCGGGGCCGGCGGGCGAGCTGATCCCCACGATGGACTGGGAAGCGCTGCGTGAGGGGGTCGATGACCTGCGCTACATCGCCACCGTGAAAGAGCTGGCAGCACGGGCGGAGCAGGGCACCGCGGCGCAGCGGGCGGCCGCGGCAAGGGCTCGCGAGGAACTCGCCGCAGTGCTGGCGACCGACGGCACGATCGTGCAGTCTGACTTCGGCGAGAAGCTGAGCTATGACGACTACAACCGGCTGCGGCGGCGCCTCGCAGACGCGGTTGTGGGGCTGCTGACGGCAGGCGGATAGCGAACGGCGACGGCGACCGCTCCCGGGCCGGAGAAGCACAGGATGAACGAGCCCAGTGTCTCGGCAGGCATCTCGGACGTCCGGCATGGCGTACACCTCTGGGTTCGGGGTGGTGCTACACCAGTAGGCGCGTGAGGGGGGCACCCTTTGCGCCCGATGGCGCTCGTATCGCGTGTTGCGCCCGCATCGCGTACGGATATGGTGCTACACCAGTAGGCGCGTGAGGGGGGCACTCCTCTGCATCCGATGACACCCGTGCTGCGCGCCGCGCGCATATCGCATACGAAGACGGTGCTACACCCGTAGGCGCGTGAGGGGGGCACTCCTCTGCATCCGATGACACCCGTGCTGCGCGCCGCGCGCATATCGCATACGAAGACGGTGCTACACCCGTAGGCGCTGGGGGAACACAGTTCCCCCAGACCCCCATTCCCTGTCGCAGGCTTGCGCTGTCACGGAGGCGTTGCGGGGAATGAGGGTGGGCACTCCCCCATCCCCACGGCGAGCTCGCACGGGGCCCCCGTCGCGGCTGCTCGCGTCAGGTGCTGGGTCCCGCCCTGCAGGACCCAGACGGATGCGACCCCGGCCGAGCGCGGCGCGTGACGTGACCGCCCGCGCGTGGCGAAATGACTCATCGCGCAATGCCTGACACGAAGGAGCGAGACCAGTGAGCGAGACCTTCTCCCCCCACGATCTGTATGTCGCCGTCGACGGGAACGATGGCTGGTCGGGTCGCCTGGCGGAGCCCACTGCTGAGCGCACCGATGGCCCCCTGGCAACGATGCAGAAGGCACGCGATCTGCTGCGGGTCGCGCGGGAACGCGCGCTCGCGCCCGATCCGGTTACGGTGTGGGTCCGGGGCGGGCGCTACCCGCTGACCGGCCCGCTCCGCTTCAGCCCGGAGGACAGCGGCCCGGTGACCTATGCCGCCTATCCCGGCGAGGCGCCCGTCTTCGACGGCGGGAGCACGCTCACCGGCTGGGAGCTGACCGAGGTCAATGGCCGCGCGGCGTGGGTCGCCGACGTGGCGGACCTGCTGCGCGAGCGCGGCTACTTCCGCTCCCTCTACGTCAACGGCGAGCGGCGACACCGGGTGCGCCTGCCCAAGCAGGGCTTCCTGTGGATGGAGGAGGCTCCCCACGCCCCGAGTCCCGGCAACCCCGCGGCCGGCGGGCTCTTCGATGGGACCAATCGCTTCCGCGTGCGCGATGGCGACATTCGGCAATGGCGTAATCTCACCGACGTGGAAGTGGTGGCGATGCACTTCTGGGTCGAGGAGCGGCTGCCGCTCGCGACGTTCGACCCGCAGACCGGATGGTGCGAATCATCGCGCAAGAGCATCTTCGTGCTCAGGGATGACGTGCACCCGCGGCCGGCACGCTACTATGTCGAGAACGTCTTCGAGGGTCTCAGCGAGCCGGGTGAGTGGTACCTCGACCGGGAGGCGGCCCGCCTCTACTACCTGCCACGCGAGGGGGAGACGCCGGAGACGACGGTGGTGGTCGCCGGACATGCGCTCCAGCTTCTGCGCCTGGAGGGCGAGCCGGAGCACGGCCGGCTCGTCACCGGCCTGCAGTTCCGCGGGCTTGGGTTCGAGTACACGGACTGGGTCCAGGCCGCGGGGTACGGGAAGTGGGTTGACCCCTACCGGCCCGCGGACGAGTGGCGGCCGCGAGACGCCTACCGTCACTTCACCTTCAGCGACGGTGCCGACCCCGCGGCCGAGTACGCCGCGATGCCGCAGGCGGCGTTCCACGTGCCCGCGGTGGTCTCCCTCACCGGCGCCCGGCACTGCAGCATCGAGAACTGCCGCATCGCCCACATCGGCTGGTACGGGATCGAGCTGGGTGAGGGGTGCTTCGGCAACCGCGTCGTCGGCAACACGATCCTCGACATGGGGGCCGGCGGCATCAAGCTCGACGGCGCCGACGAGCTCGGTGGCCATGCCCGCCAGAATGGGCAGAGCCGCATCACCGACAATCACGTCGGCGATGGCGGCCACGTGTTCCTCAGCGCCTGCGGCATCGCCCTGATCCACAGCTACGGCAATGAGGTCAGCCACAACCACATCCACGACCTGTACTACACGGGCATCACCTGCGGCTGGGTATGGGGGTTTGCCGAGAATGTGAGCCGCGAGAACCGCATCGAGAAGAACCACATCCACGACCTGGGCAAGGGGATCCTCAGCGACATGGGGGGCATCTACACCCTGGGGGTCCAGCCGGGGACGACGGTTCGCGGCAACCTGATCCACGACATCGAGAAGGCCAACTACGGTGGCTGGGCGATCTACTCCGACGAGGGCAGCGCGCACATCGTGATCGAGAACAACATCGCGTACAACACTTCGAGCCAGCCGTACCACATGCACTACGGTCGCGAGGTGACGATCCGCAACAACATCTGGGCGTTCGGGAGAGAGGGGCAGATTGCCTGCAGCCGGGGGCCGGCGAGCAAGAGCGTCTTCCCATGGTGTGGGGTCAACAACCGCTGTGCCCTGACCTTCGAGCGCAACATCGTGATCACGGAGGGGCAGCCGATCTTCATCCCCGGGGCGCCCGACAGCTACCCGGAGCATCGTCCCTTCATCAGCGATCTCAACGTGCTGTGGGACATCACCGGCGCCCCGATCGTGAGTGGGCCCTACAGCCCACCGACGGCAGAGCATGCCCCGAAGCGCTACGACTGGGAGACGTGGCAGCGGCTTGGCTTCGACCTGCACTCAGTGATCGCCGACCCGGGGTGCCGGGACCCGCAACACGGGGACTTCACGCTGGCGGAGGACTCCCCTGCGCTGGCGTTGGGCTTCCGGCCGATCGACATGTCGGACGTGGGCCCGCGGGCTGAGGAGGAGCGGAGCTGGGAGTAGAGGTGGAGTGGGGCGCGACGGGTCACCGCCACATGCCTTGCCAACCAAGACGGGACCCGACG
>CAZIWQ010000106.1:6160-11560 GCA_964542355.1 uncultured Armatimonadia bacterium | reverse complement strand
AAAGTAGTCGCGATAGGCAGCGATGTGGGCCAGGAACAACTCCCGGCGACAACTCTCGTGGATGCAGTTGCTGGACATCACGACATGTCCGCCACTGCCCCAGCCCGCACGGATGCAGGCGATCGTGTGATCTCGCACCTCGGCCACCGTCCCCGCCGTCAGCATGTGGCGGATATCGATGTTGCCGATGAAGGTGCAGCGGTCACCACACCTGGCTTTGAGGCGGGAGAGGTCCATGCCGGCCGCGAAGTCGATCTCCTCGTATCCGTCGACCTCGGCGCCGAACAGGAAATCATCCAGCAGCGACCAGATGTTGCCGTCCGTCGCGTTGGTGGCGAAGGCCCCGAGTGAGCGACAGAGCCGGGCCTGATGGGCGATGTGAGGCATGATGAACTCCCGGTAGTGCGCCGGGGAGATGAGCGGGCCCAGGTCACAGGCCAGATCGCCCCCCAGCCCCACGATGTCCGCACCCTCCGCGATCAGCCGCCGGCACAGCGCCTCGGCACCCACATGGTTGCGCCGATAGTAGCGATGCACCAGCTCGGGCTCCGTGACGAACCAGCGGAACAGGCAGGAGGGCAAGCTGGCGGCACCCATGCCGTAGACCTGCGAGAACACCGCGAGGTCCAGATGCTCGCGTGCCATGATCTCGCGGGCGTGGCGGAACATGACGAACTGCCGATCGTCAAACTGCGGCTCCGCCGGCTCCTGGAGGAGGCTGGTGCGCAGCGCCTGCTCCTGCGCCTCCTCGGATACAGGTGGGGGCGGGGTGGCGGGATACGAGCGCACCCAGCCACTGGGCAAGCGCTCGGACACGGTGTTGCCGACCTGCCACGTGGTCGGACTGAGGCGACGCGGCCGCCCGGCGGCGTCCGGCGGGAGGCCGTTCGCGTACAGGCGGACGAGATCGAAGCCCAGGATCACGCTCAGGTCGACCAGGTCACGGGCACTCTGGCGTTGCAGCCCCTCCCAGTCCCCGTCGGCCAGCCGCTCCATCTGGGTATCGAAGTTGGTGGCGGCGCAGGGGCGCCCCAACAGCTCGTCGGCATGCGGCGACTTGATGAGCTTCTCAAACAGAGGTGTGCGATCCGGCGACTCATGGCGAAAGGCGGCAAGGACACGCTGACGCGGGGTCATGGCGGAGGGCTCCCTTGGAGAACGGCCGCAACGGACACGTCCGGCCGAGGCTTCAGGATGGGGACGGCTGTGCGTCGCAGGCCTGTGGTGGGCTCACGGCAGGCAGCGCGAATACCAGTGGGCCCGCGTTGCGGTCACCCACACTGCAGTTGGCAAACACGACGTTGCCGCGCTCGATGACGCGACGCGAGTGCGCGTGCCCGCACAGGATCAGGCGCGTCCGGGGATCGGCCGCGAGCGTGTCACCCAGTCGCGCCGAGCCCATGTACGCCCGGCAGTAGGCGAACGCGACATCTTCGGTCGGGCCCCCCAGGAGCTCCTCGCACGGGACCAGGTGACACACTCCGACGAGCTGACTGGCCGCCGCGCCGATCGCGGCGATGTCGCGTGCGAGGTCGGCGCAGTGGGCTGCGACGACGTCCGCATCCGCAGCGCCCCAGTCGATGTACAGCGCATCATTCCACGCCAGGCTCTGCGTCCTCGCGCCGTGGCACCACGACAACCCCTTTGCCGCATAGTCAGTATCAGTGAGGTCCTCCCAGGGGAGGTCGGCGCGTCCGGGCAGCGGGGAGGCGGCGGCCCCCGTCGCCATGCGTCGCGCTACCAGGGGGGTGACCCGCAGACCGGTGACAGGCGGGCGCAGTTGCCGGAAGCTGTAGTCATACCAGCCCGCGGCACCGACGAACCCGACATTGCCGCTGACCACTGGTTGGTCGGGCAGGTAGCGAAAGCCGCTGTCGTCGGCGATCTCTCTGAGATGCTCGCGGTAGCGCCGGTGAGTGTCGGGAGGTAGCCCATCGGCCCACAGGTCGTGGTTCCCGGGGACCAGCAGCTTCAGGCCGTCGAAGCGGGCGAACAGACGCAGGAACCGGTGGTGGAGCTCGCCGCCGCCGGTCGCAATATCGCCGGCGAGGACGATGGCATCGGCACCGGCATCGCACATCTGGCCGGCCAGTGACGCCGACCAGCGATGCCCCTGGCGCGGGTAGTGGATGTCGGCGGCAGCACAGATCACCATGGGGCACTCATGCTCTCGGCCGCTCTCCTAACGGGTGGCCGTACCGACCGCGCCCGCGCGGTCGGTACGGCGGTGTCGCCTGTCGCGGTCCCGGCCTCGCTGCGCCCGTGTGCCGGTTGATAGTTCGGCACCCCGGCCGGGGGCTCCTCCCGGCGACGGCCGGGAGGTCGCGCCGGCCACGATGGCGAATTGCACGGTGTCCATCGTGCCAGCGAAGGGGGCCCGACCATGTTCTGTGTCGACTTCAGCCGCTACCGCCTCGTCGACCTGTCGTGGGAGGTCGTGCCCGGGGCCAGTGAGGACCGGCCCTTCGACGCCACGCCGGGTCGCCTGAGCGACGGCTGCGTCAAGCATGACATCACACGCACGCATACGCACGTGGGGACGCACGTGGAGTTCCCCGGTCACTACTGGGACGATGGGGCCGACGGCACGACCTTCCCCCTGGAAGCGTTCATGGGGCGAGGGGTTCTGTTGCGGATCGCCGACCTCCCCCCGGGGGCGGCGGTGACCGCGACCTACTGTGAGGCGCACCTGGCGGGGATCGTGCAGCCCGGGGACTGCGTAGTGTGCCGCAATGAGGTACCGGCCTCGCTCACCGGCGACCCGGAGGACCTGCCTCATCTCACGCCGGAGGCTGCCGGCTACCTGGCCGCCAGGCAGGTCAAGCTGGTCGGCATCGACGATCGCGTGCGCCTCTCCCGCGACGTCCCGGAGGGCCGCGAGCTCCATGCGATCCTGTTGGGGGCGGGATGTAACCTGGTGGAGTTCCTCGATAACCTCGCGGCGCTCACGCGGGACGAGTTCTTCTTCATGGCACTGCCCTGGAAGGTGCGCGGGATGGACAGCAGTTGGTGTCGGGCCATTGCCATCGAGGAGCGGGCCTCGTAGCACAGCCGCGGCTCGGCGGCGCGTCGTTCGGAGGGGCCGGGCCGCGTCGCACCCGCCGCCCAGGCCGAACAGTACCCAGACGAAGGAGAACGTGGTAGCACTTGAAACCAGCACCCCGCGCCGCATCCCCGTCCCCGTCCGAGTCCCCGCACGCGGGTGGTGAGAAGTTACCCACGACAGCCATCGCGAAGGGGTTGCCGGGCATCACCACGCGTGCCGTGGTCATTGCCCTGATCCTGGCATGGCTCAGCGGCTACTGGGTGCGGCAGTCGGAGATCGTGGCCCTGGCCTGCCAGGGCACCGAGGCCATCCCGGCCATCCCGGGCATCGGCGTGCTGGTGCTCCTGATCATGGTCAACGCCGGCCTGCGTCGCACGCGCCTGGTGCGTCCGCTCAGTGTCGGTGAGCTGATCACGATCTTCCTGTTCGTGACCGTGGCAACGACGATGTTCGGTTGTGGCATCGGCCGCTTCCTCATCGCGTGCCTGACCGCGCCGTTCTACTACTCGAGCCCGGCCGCGCCGCTGGAGGAGCTGGCGCGCTTCATCCCCTCGTGGCTCTCGCCACAGGACCCGCAGGTTCACCGCTGGCTCTACGAGAGCTCGCCGACCGGGCAGGTCCCATGGGACGCCTGGAAGTGGCCGGTGGTGGCGTGGACCGGGTTCTTCGTGATGTTCGGCGGCTGCCTGCTGAGCCTGATGGTGCTGTTCAGCGAGCCGTGGGTGGAGGAGGAGCGGCTGGTCTTCCCGCTGGTGCGGCTTCCGCTGCAGATCATCGACCCGGATTACTCGGAGGTCCCCTTCTTCCGCTCGAAGGCGGCATGGATCGGCATCGGGCTGGCCGCGGCACTCAACATCATGAACATTGTGCGCGGGGTGTTCTTCGGCGGGCCGAGTGGCGGCCTCACCGTCGACCTGGCGGCTCAGTTGACCGGCGCGCCGTGGAGCGCGCTGCGCCCGATGACCGTGCATTTCCGGCCTGAGCTGGTGGGCCTCGGCTACCTCATCTCTACGGAGCTCTCCTTCTCCATCTGGTTCTTCTACCTGTTCACCAAGGCCCAGGCGTTCGTCATCTCCGGCCTGATGGGTGTTCGGCTGCCCGGTGCCCCGTTTGCCCAGGAGCAGGGCATCGGCGCCTATGTTGTCCTGGGGGCGATCCTGTTCTGGAAGGGACGGCGACCGTTCATCGAGGCCCTCAACGCACTGGTCGGCGGTGGCCGCAATCGCGCTCTCGCCGCCCCGCGGCGTAGCTACCGCTGGGCCCTGATTGGTGCGATCGCGGGCTTCATCGGCGCTGTCATCTTCTGTCGCGCCGCGGGCATGGCCCTGTGGCTCTCCGTGCTCTACCTGGCGGTGCTAGTCAGCGTCTCCGTCGTCTACGGCCGCCTGCGGGCGGAGACGGGCGTGCCGCTGGTGTGGGCCTTCCCCTATGGGCTCCACCACAAGGCCATCAAGTACTTCATGAACTCCCGTGCCTATGTCGGCCCCGGGCCCGACTACCGCTCGGCCACGATCTTCAACATGCTCATCTTCCTGTCCCGCGGGTATTTCCCGACGATCGCGGGCTACGGGATTGAGGGGATCACACTGGGTGAGAGCGCGGGGCTGCGGAAGCGATCGGTGTTCTCGCTGCTGCTATGGGCCATCGGGCTGGGGGCTCTCGCCTCGTTCTACTTCCACTTCGCCCCCTTCTACGAGCGGGGGGCGGTGGGGCTGCGCGGCGGCCTGTGGGGGGCCGGGGAGGCCCAGGCCCAGTACGCGGCTCTGTGGCGTGCGATCCAGATGCCAATCCCGCCTGACCAGCCGCGCATCATCGCGTCACTCGCGGGCAGTGGGTTCCTGACCGTGCTCACGATCATCCGCGCCCGGTTCTTCGGTTCCCCCTTCCATCCTCTCGGCTACGCGATGTCATGCTCCTACGGGGACCTGCTGTGGGGGCCGTTCCTGTTCACGTGGATCATCAAGACGGTGCTGCTGCGCTACGGGGGGCATAAGTCCTACCTGAACGCCCTGCCAGGGTTCCTGGGGTTTGCGCTGGGACACTTCATCGTCGCCGGGGCGATCTGGGGGTCGCTGGGTGCGGCGTTGGGTGGCCCCTTCCTGCGCTACGGGGTCTGGTTCGGATAGGGGAGCGGCCGCCGTTGCCGTCCGCCGTTGGAGGGCGGGGACTCGTGCCCCGCCGCCGTTCGTCGTCTCCTGCGCTCCCGTGTCCCTCGGCCGCTCTTCTAGCGCCAGACTCCGAGCTGTTCGAGGCGTGCCGCGGTGGCAGCGACCTCCTCCGCGCTGTGGGCGGGCATGAGCGCGAAGGGCATCGCGACGCTCTCGCCCTTGCGGATGGCGATCCGCGTGGGGGAG
>CAZIWQ010000106.1:0-6150 GCA_964542355.1 uncultured Armatimonadia bacterium | reverse complement strand
AGGTATACAGCAGCATGCTCCCGAAGCGCGACTCACCGAACTCCAGGGGTGAGATCCACCCCAGTCCTGGTGCCGCGGGAGTGTCACCCGGCAGATAGACCCACCCCACCTTGCCGACCGACTGGTACTTCATCGACCACGGTGTGTGTCCGCGGGTCGTCGTGAAGCCGTTGCCCCCTGGCCAGCCCCAGAACACGTAGGTCTCGCCGTCGCGGATCTCATTGAAGCACCGGCTCCTGACGAGGAGACACGGGAGGTCGCGTCGCACCTCGAGGTCGAACTCGAACCGGCCGGGAGCGGCGACCGGCTTGCCCTCGGCATCCCCAACCTCGGCACACTCCACGCGACAGACCTTCTTGTCGGGGGTGTCCTCGATGAGGCTGGCGGCAGTGATGCGGCGCGGGAACAGCAGAGCCCGGGGCGGCTGGCCGGTGATGTAAAGCTGCGGCCCGCGATCCCCCACGGTCAGCGACAGACGCGGGCCGGGGTCCATCCGGAACGTGGCTGCGCCGGTGGAGAAGACGGGGCCGTGGTCGCCGACAGGCAGAGCGATGCCGAAGACGGCCAGGCGACACGGCACCCGCAGCGTGTTCCCCTGCGGGGAGAGGTCGGCGACCGTGAGCTCTCCCGTGTAGCCGCCGGGGGGGAGGGGAGGGAGGGCCAGCACGAACTCGGCGGTACGGGTGGGATGGGTGCCCTGCGACATGCGGACCTCGGTGGGGGGCGCCACGCCCTGCAGCGTCAGACGCACGCTGCTGCCATCCAGTGGGTTCAGGGCGTCGGTGATCCGCACGGTGAGCGGCGGGGGAGTGCGGTCACACACCCCGAGGTCGAGCACGGGCCGGGGGGTGAGCTCCTCGGTGCCGAGGCGGGCCCCCTCGAGCCGGGGCGGCGCCGCATCCACAAGCTGCATCCACGCGGGCTTGTTCACCACCACCATTGCCCTGCCCGTCGGCATCTCGCCGGGTGTCAGGGTTACGGTCACGCGCCCGTCGCCCGGGCGAGTGGGGAGCTCCTGCCAGGCGCCCTCCCCGGTACGCACATACGTCGCCGGGGCCGCCACGCAACGCCAGGCGCCCAGGCAGAGCACCACCCATGCCAGACAGATGGCTCGCCTCATCCCTGGCGTACCTCCTGCAGCAGCGCGGGGTCGTCGGTGAGGATCCCATCGATGCCCCACGCGATATACTCGCGCATGTCGCTCTCGGTATTGGCGTAGAAGACATTGGCCGTCATGCCGGCCGCGTGGACGGCGGCGCAGAAGGCGGCGGACATCATGTTGCGGCCGGGCTGGAGGATCATGAAGCCGGCGGCCCGCGAGCGGCGGATGTACTCGTCACCGTCGTCGCACATCGGCAGCCAGCAGCACGGGACCGTCGGGTCGATCGTGCGGACGCGGTCCAGCGACTCCAGGAAGTCGTGGACGACGTGGGCCCTCCCGGCGAGCCCCAGGTCGTGGAAGGCATCCATGAACCGGTGCTCGAACTCGAGCGTGCCACCCGGGTCGACCGGCTTGAGGTGGATGTTGAGCCAGACGGGGGCGGGGAGGGCGCCCACGGCCTCGCGGAAGGTGGGTACCCGGTGGCCGGCAAACGCGACATCGAACCGGACCCCGGCGTCGAGTGACTTGATCTGCGCGAGCGTCATGTCGGCGATCGCGCCGCTGCCGTCCGTGCAGCGGTCCACTGTCGGGTCGTGCATCACGACAAGCTGGTTGTCGGCGGTCTGGTGCACGTCGAACTCGACCATCTCGACGCCCAGTTGCGCGGCGCACTCAAACCCGGCGAGTGTGGCCTCCGGGGCATGGGTCGGGTCGCCACGGTGGGCGCAGGTAATCGTGCTCATGGTCGTCCTCCGGAGTCGGCCGGCGCTCGGTTGTTACCATGCAGTTGGGTCGGCCTGCTACATTTCTGAGCACAGCGGCCGAAGAACTACTTGCACCAGTTCGGTCAGCCTGCAAGTAGGTGGTGATGGCAGCATGCTACGCGCCGCGATGTGGTTCAGCCTCCTGTTGATCATCTGTGTGTTCCCCTTCCATCATGCGTTAGCCTAAGGGTCCGGCCGAACAGGCCACATCCGGCCGGGTCTCCAGCGGCGAGACGGCTGTGAGTGGCTTCTGCGGGCCTCTGAGCGGAGCGTCGCGGCCGCGGGACAGCTTTGCGGCCCGCGGGCACCAGACAACCGGCAGCACGACGGAAGCGCCATTGTGACAGAGCGTATCGCCCGGCATTGCTCTCGCGTGTGCAGCACTCGCCCGCCCCAGGGGTTACACCACACCGGGCCATCGGATGCGCTCACGGGGTTGCGGAACGGGGAGGCCGACGGCGCGCGCTTCCGTCATCAGATCTGGGGTCGTGGCCTGGCCCCGCCCCAGATTCCTCCCGGGGGAGCCGCCCCGCTGCCTCCCACAGCGGGGCGGCTCTCTTTCCACAGTCGCAACTCCATGCCCGAGCCCTGCCGTGCCGTGCTCCGTGTGCCTCCGTGCCCACCGTGTCGCCGTGGCTGCCGTCGCCGGCCTACATGGCCATGATCCGGCGGATCGTCGTCGCGGTGTCCTCGAGGCTGGCAGTCCCCGGCGATACCTCCGATAGCAGTGCGCCGTCGAAGCCGATCTTGCGCAGCTCCGCCATGACGGCACCGAAGTTCACATCCCCCTGCAACAGGGGGGTCCACTCATAGCCCTGGCGCTTGAAGTCCTTGAAGTGGACCCGCATCAGGTGCTTGCCGCAGATGCGGACCCAGTGCTCGGGGAAGCCGAAGACGACCATGTTGCCGGTGTCGAAGAACAGCCCGACGCGGGGGCTGGCACACTCATCGCAGAAGCGCGCAAACTCCATCGGGCTGAGCAGGAACTTGTTCCACACATACTCAATGGCCAGGTTCACGCCGACGCTCTCGGCGTAGGGCGCGAGCTTCTGCATGGACTGCAGCGCGTTGGCGTAGGCCTCGTTGTAGTACAGGTCGCCGGTCAGCCCGCCCAGTGTCAGGAGCATGGTGTCGATCCCGAGCGCTTTGGTGACGTCGAGCGCGCGGCGCACGCTGTCCATGCTGGCCGCGCGCACCGCGTCGTCATTGGTCATGAGGTCCTTGGGGCTGTTGCGGAATCCGGGACAGGCCGACTCGAGCGCGATCCCGGCATCGGCGGCACGCGCCGCCAGCTTGCCCAACTGTGCCGCGGGCGTGGCAAGCGTGATCTCGCCTTCATCGGCAATCAGGAGCTCGAGGGCCTCATAGCCGGCAGCCCCGGCATGCTTGAGGATCTCGTCGAAGCTCCACTCGCGCGGTGTGATGATACAGCTCAAGCCGACCTTCATCGCAAACTCTCCCTTAGTGTCATCGGTACCGGGTGTGTGGCGAGGGCCGCACGCCGAGCCTCGCGGGCGGACCCCGCGGGGGGCCGCGGCCGGCCGCCACGACCCGCGGCAGCTCATTTCCCCGTGTGTGGCCCCTCTCCTTTGTGCCCCTGTCGCGACCCGGGACGCCCGACACTCCCGTCGGGCGGCAGGGAATGCCGGACCACAGTGTCCGGCGTACCGCCGCGACGTTGGTAGAGGGTACAGTTGACCGGTGTGGCCCCGGCGACCAACTCGGGGTAGGGGGTGTCGGTGCCACTGACAAAGCCGATGTTGTAGTTCTCGCCATCGAAGCGCCCGGTGAGGGCCTGGTCGACATACTCGAACCAGTGCGCCCCCACACACCAGGGCTTGCTGAGCGCGGCGCCGACATAGGCGGCGTACTCGGCGCCGCGCGCCGCCTGGTCGCGGACCGGTCCGAGTCCGGCGTGGAACATCCCGCGGTCGAGCGCGCCGAAGTGGAACTCGCCGATCAGGACCGGCCGGTCGAGCATAGCAATCTGGGCGGCGCGGGCATCGATCATCGGCGCACGGCCGTAGATGTTGTAGGAGACGACGTCGCAGTGATCTCTGGCGGCGAGGGCCACCTCATCCGGGGCCACCGCGAACCGCGCGCCCAGGTACAACTGATGCGGGGCACACTTGCGCAGCAGGGCGCCGACAACACCGAAGTAGCGACGGGCGAAGTCGCTCAGGAGCATCGCGAGGTCCGCCTCGGCGGCCGGGGAGCGGGGGCCCGCCGGCGCGACCGGCTGCGACAGGAGCGCTTCCCAGGAGGCGACGTTCGTTCCCCAGGCGCGATTGAGTGCCGCAATGTCCGCGTAGCGGGCCTGCAGCAGGCGGGTGAAGGCCTGCTTGACCTCGCGGTCGGCGCCGAGCTGCAGCGCGTTGAGTGGGAGGGCATAGCGCCCGTCCCCGCCCCAGCCGCCCCACGACAGCTCGTTGTCGACGAAGTAGCCGAGGCACAGGGGGTCCTGGTTCCAGCGGGCGGTCACGATGCGGATCCGCGCCTCGGCGGCGGCGGCCCAGCGGTCGGAGTAGCAGTCCGCAATGCTGCGCCAACCGGCGGCGAAGGCGGGGCCCTCCTGGGTCCCAATGGGGACAGTGAAGGGGAGGCGGAGGTCGCGGTACGACCGGTCGTCACACCAGTTGCCGAGGGTGTTGAAGCCCCATGCCAGCAGGCGGTTGCGCGTCATCTCCAGCCAGGGCGCCGGCCAGTCGGGGCCGTACTTGCGCTGCAGGTTCATTCCGTAGAAGTTGACGCTGCGCGACCCGAGGCCACCGAAGGCATGGAGCGGGTCGCCGAGGGCGGGCAGGGACGCAAAGAGCGCCTCGCGACCGGCGATCGGTCCGTTGTTGTCAGGACGCACACAGTCCATCCCCGCCGACCAGAACAGGCGCCCCGCCGGGTCAACCAGCCACCACTTGCCCTCCCACTTCTGCGTGCGGAACCAGCCGGTGGCCTCGAGCTGCGGTCCGGAGAGCCACCCGCCCCATTCGTCACGGTCACCGGGTCGGGGGGAGGCCTGCAACTCGGCCCGTTCCTGCTCGCGGCGGGCCTGAAGGTCCGCCTCGGTCTGCACCTTGCCGGGCCATGTGCCCCCCTCATACTGCCCGAAGCGATCGACGATGCGCGCGAACGTCGGCCCCGGCACCAGGCGGACGTTGTCCACGTATAGACGACGAGGAGCCGGCGGCCGCGACAGGAACAGTTGCGCCGCAATGACGTGACCGAGGTCGAGGGGGCGTGTCCCGAGGCTGGCGTTGACCTCGCCTCCCCCGCCGGGCGGGAGGCCACGCATGCCCGGATCGTTCGGCAAGAGCGCCAGCCATACGACAACCGGCCGGCCGGGCGGGATGTCCACCGCGGTCTGACGGCAGTGGACAGTGCCGTCCGCGGTCGGGTCGTCGTCGATGCGCACCCCGAGCCGCAGGGGCGCCGCCTCCGGATTGAAGACGTCGAGCATCATCGCGCCGTAGGGCCGCCAGTCGGTGACGGTGTCGGCGCTCCCTGCCGGCAGAGAGATGTGTGGCCAGGTGGCGACACCGAACGTGACCTCGAGGGAGCGGCGCCCCGCGGTAACGTGCCGGTCGGACGGCGCGACCTGTGCATCGACGGCGGTGACGGCCGGCGTCAGGCCATCGGCATCGAAGTCGGCGAGTAGGGATGGGGGTACCGCCGGATCCGCCGCGACGGGACCGGCGAGCAGCAGGCAGAGGAGGAGGGGCGCCACAGGGTGACCTCCGGGAGCACAGGGGTGCGGGGCGGCGGAGACGACCGCCCCGGAGGTTGTGCGGGGCACGGCCGATGCGACCGCTCTCCTACTGCCCGGTCGGCGGCGTCCCCGCTCCGACCATCACGCGCTCGGGTACGGGCTTGACCAGCTCGGCTTCGTTGAGCTTCTCGCGGGCAACCTCAACCCCGTTGTGGTAGGTGACCTTCTCGGTGACCTGCTTCTTGCCGTCCACGCCCTGGATTGTGACCCGCCGCTCCCCCCGGGGGAGGGTGTCGGTCTGGACCACCTGGGGTCTGGCGCGGGCGACCTCCTCACGGGTCTCTTGCTTCACCGTGACGACCGTCAGGGGCGAGCGGGGGACCGGGAGCTTGACGCGGTTGCCGACGCGCAGCGTCTCGTCGAGAGCGGGGTTGAGCGCGCGCAGGGCCCGGATCGAGACATGATGGACATCGCTGATCCTGCGCCAGGAGTCGCCCCGCCGGACGGTGTAGCTGCCGGCGCTCTCCTGGGCGGCCTTCAGCCGCTTCACGGCCTCGTGGACGTCTCTGACAATGGCCTTG